>JBJEYY010000252.1:0-5685 GCA_051887095.1 Faecousia sp.
GCACTGGCTCGGAATGACAGGAAATTTGAAACGTGTGTTGTAAACAACAATTTATAGGATGGCGGTTCAAGGGAAGGGGCATTGGCAGCCCCGTTTGCTTCACTATACCACATTCCCCTGGGCTGGGCAACCGGAATTTGCAGGGTTGGTAGATTGACCAAAACAGGGAGAAGAAAACTGTTTGAATCGCTGATTTTCGGGTGATGCGCCGGATAATTGTTGACAAACTGTGAAGGCGGGGTTATTCTGTAGGTAAGTGAAAAACAACATGGGTTGTTACTGGTAAGGCAGGCAAAACCAAGTTCCGCAAAAGAGTGACATTTTTTTGTGGGATTTGGTTTCTTTGTTTTTTGGGAGGTTTCCGCTTGAGGGTCAGCAAGGTTATCAACAACAATGTACTCTCCTGCCTGGATGATACGGGCCGGGAACTGGTGGTGATGGGCAAGGGCCTGGGCTTCCGGTGCAGGCCTGGGGATACCCTGGACCCCGCCTCGGCGGAGAAAATATTCCGCATGGACACCCCCGAGGAGGTGGGCAAGCTCAAATCCCTGTTCTCCCGCCTCAGCCCGGAGCTTTTAGAGCTGTGCGAGAAAATCATTGACCAGGCCAATCTGGCCCTGGGCCATCAGCTGAACGAATCCATCTACCTTACCCTGACGGACCACATCCAGTTTTCCCTGTCCCGGGCAAGGAAGAATGTGGTATTCCCCAACCCGCTGCTGACCGAGGTGCGGGTGTTCTACCCCGGGGAGCTGGCGGTGGGCATGTTCGCCCTGGAGCAGATTCGGCAGCGCTTCGGGATCGCCCTTCCTGAGGACGAGGCCGCCAGCATCGCGCTGCACATCGTCAACGCGGAGTACTCCGGTTCCATGAACGCCACCATGCGCGCAACCCAGGTGCTGCGGCCCATTGTGGAGATTCTGCAGGGCTGGCCTGGTCTGGAGCTGAACATCCGATACATCTACTATGATGAACTGATTGTCCACATCAAATTTCTTGCCATGCAGTCCTTCTCCGACGGAGGAAAGGATTGGGCAGACCCGGAAATGCTGGGACTGGTGACGGAGCGGTTCCCCCAGGCCTGCGCCTGCGCGGAGGAGATTGTCCGTTTCCTGGGTGAGAAATGCGGGAACTCCATCCCCGCTACGGAGCAGGCGTATCTGGCGCTGTGCATCCGGCGTGCATGTATTAACTAAAGGAAGCTCTGAATCCGGAGCCTCCCTGAAAGGAAGATATATTATGGGATTTTTCAAAAAGCTTTTCGGTAAGAAGCTGGACGGCATCCATGCCCCCATGGCTGGAAAGGCGGTTCCTGTGACGGAGGTTCCCGATCCCACCTTCGCCGAGGGCATGCTGGGCAACGGCGTGGCGGTGATTCCCACCGACGGCAAGGTCTATGCCCCCTGCGACGCAACGGTGGACATGATGTTTGAAACCGGCCATGCGGTGAGCCTGGTGGCGGACTGCGGCGCTGAGCTGCTGATCCACGTCGGCCTGGAAACCGTGGGCCTGGAGGGCAAGCCCTTCACCATCCATGTCAAAAACGGCGACAAGGTGAAGCAGGGCCAGCTGATGATCGAGGCGGATCTGGAGGCCATCAAGGCCGCGGGCCTGCACACCATCACCCCCATGCTGGTGTGCAACACCGACAGCTTCCCCACCTTTGAGGTTCACACCGGTGCGGACGTGACCAAGGATGACGTGCTCATCGAGCTGGGAAAGTAAGAGGCGGATTATGAAAACTGGTTTTGGACTGCCGGTATTTCCCGGCGTATCCATCGGCCCCGCCGTGGTCTACCGCAAAACCGAACGGGCGCTGCCGGTTTCCTCCGGCGACCCCAAGGTGGAGCAGGCGAAGTTTGATGCGGCCCGGGAAACCGCCCGTGAGCAGCTGAGCGCCCTGTACGAGAAGGCCAAGGCCGAGCTGGGCGAGGAGAAGGCCGCCATTGTGGAGGTTCAGATGCTCATGCTGGAGGATCTGGACTATCTGGACGGCGTGGCGGCTGCCATCGAGGGCGGCGCGGCAGCTGCAATGGCGGCGCTGGACACCGGCGAGGAGTTCGCCCAGGTGTTCGCCGCCATGGATGACGAGTACATGAACGCCCGCAGCGCGGATATCCGGGACATGTCCCGGCGAATCTACGACATTCTCTGCGGCAACGCCGGATTCCAGCTGCCCGAGGGCTCCTTCCTGCTGGTGGCCGAGGACCTGGCGCCCAGCGAAACCATTCAGCTTCCCCGGGACCGGATTCTGGCCTTTGTCACCCGGCAGGGTTCCTCCTCCAGCCACACCGCCATTCTGGCAAGGACGCTGAACATCCCCTCCCTGGTTCAGGCCAACATCTCCCTGGAGGAGGCGGAGGGCTGTGAAATTCTGGCAGTGGACGGCTTTACCGGCAGCTGGTATATGGATCCCGATGGGGAAACCCTGGCGATGCTGAAGAAAAAGCAGGCCGAGGCCGCTGCCGACCGGGCCGCCCTGGAATCCTACCGGGGAAGAGAAAGCATTACCAAATCCGGAAAGAAGCTGCTGCTGTGCGCCAACATCGGCTGCCCCGAGGACGCCGAGGCCGCCCTGGCCGCGGATGCCGAGGGTGTGGGCCTGATGCGCAGCGAGTTCCTTTACCTGGGCAGAGATAACCTCCCGACGGAGGACGAACTGTTTGAGGCCTATAAGAAGGTTGCCGAAACCATGGGCGACCGTCCCGTGGTGATCCGGACCCTGGACATCGGCGCGGACAAGCAGGTGAGCTATATGGGCCTGGATCAGGAGGAGAATCCCGCCCTGGGTCTGCGGGGTCTGCGGATCTGCCTGACCCGGGAGGACATCTTCCGGCCCCAGCTGCGGGCCATCTACCGGGCCTCCGCCTACGGTAATTTGAGCGTCATGTTCCCCATGGTGGCGTCCGTGTGGGAGCTGAAGGCTGCCAAGGACCTCTGCGCCCGGGTGCGCTCCGAGCTGGAGGCCGAGGGCGTCCCCACCAAGGAGGTGCCCATCGGCGTCATGGTGGAAACCCCCGCCGCCGCCGTGCTGGCAAGGGAGCTGGCCAAGGAGGCCGCCTTCTTCAGCGTGGGCACCAACGATCTGACCCAGTACACCCTGGCCGTGGACCGGCAGAACGCCAAGCTGGGCCAGTTCTACGATCCCTACCATCCCGCGCTTCTGGCGCTGCTGGCACAGATTGCCCAGGCCGCCAACGAGGCGGGCATCTGGGCGGGCATCTGCGGCGAGCTGGGCGCGGATCCCAAAATGACCGAGCGGTTTATCGCCATGGGCTATACCGAGCTGAGTATGGCTCCCGGCCGGATTCTGGAAACCAGAAAGATTGTCTGTGAAAGTGAGGCTTGATGAAAATGAAAGAATTTAAGCATGTGATTACCGATCCCATGGGCATGCACGCCCGTCCCGCCGGAATGCTGGTGAAGGCTGTGGCGCCCTACGCCAGCACCGTCACCATCACCGCTCCCACCGGCAAGGCCGATGCCAAGCGGCTCATGGCGCTGATGCGCCTGGCTGCCAAGCAGGGCATGGAGCTCACCGTCACCGTAGAGGGTTCCGACGAGGACAAGGCCGCCGCCGAAATCCAGGCGTTCCTGGCCGCCAACCTGTAAGCGGCAGACGGAAGAATTGTTGTTTGAAAGTCGCGCTCAAAAAACGCTGTCATTGCGAACCAGCGCGCACGCTGGTGTGGCAATCCCCCGGTTAGAGGGGGAATGTACCGAATAGTGCCCAGAAATGCGGAGATGTTGCGGTTTTTGGTGGTGATCGTGACCCGATCCCTTTCAACCGGGGGATTGCCACGCCAGTGTGCGCACTGGCTCGCAATGACAGCAAAAACACACAAACAACAATTTTTCGTTTTGCTGTTTGGGAGCTGCATGCACCATTCTTCCCGAGAAAGGAAAACGGAATATCGACCCGTTTTTCAGCATAAGGCCAATTGACCACTGTGGGCCGGTGGTCTGCAATACAGGCAAAGAAGAATATAAGGAGGATTATTTCTATGATGAAACATCTTCAGAAGCTGGGCAGCGCCCTGATGCTGCCCGTGGCGTGCTTGCCCATCTGTGGTATCCTGATGGGCCTGGGCTACCTGCTGTGCCCTGCTTACATGATGGGTGCTGAATGGGCGGCAAGCCTTGGGCATGCTACATCCGGTGTTGCTTACACCATCGGCTTTTTCCTGATTAAGGCTGGTTCCGCGCTGATCGACAATATGCACCTTCTGTTTGTCATCGGTGTGTCCGTGGGCCTTGCCAAGGAGAACAACGGCACCGCTGGCTTGGCTGGCCTGGTTTCTTTCTTGATGGTCAAGACCCTTCTTGACCCCGGCACGGTCGGTGCCATTGCCCCCAAGATGATGGAGATCGGCAACAATGCTGCCGCTTATGGCAAGGTTGCCAACAACACCTTCATCGGTATTCTCTGCGGCGTTGTGGGTGGTATTTGCTATAACAAGTTCCACAAAACCAAGCTTCCCGATTTCCTGGCATTCTTCTCCGGCAAGCGTTTCGTAGCCATTGGCACCGCACTGGTTTCCATCCTGCTGTCCGTTGTCCTGCTGTTTGTCTGGCCCGCACTGTTCTCTGGACTGGTTGCTCTGGGACAGGGTGTTGCTCGGCTGGATGCGGTTGGCGCCGGTATCTACGCTTTCCTGAACCGTCTGCTGATCCCCTTCGGCCTGCATCACGCGCTGAACAACGTGTTCTGGTTTGAGGGCCTTGGCCTGGGTGACCTGCACGCTTACTGGCAGGGCGCCGTCCAGGGAGGCACCACCGCCGGCGGCACAGAGGTTACCTGGTCCGTTGGTATGTACATGGCCGGCTTCTTCCCCTGCATGATGTTCGGCATCCCCGGCGCCGCTCTGGCCATGATCCAGACTGCCAAGACCAGCAAGCGCAAGGCTACCATCGGTATCGTGGGCTCTGCTGCTCTGTGTGCCTTCATCTGCGGCGTCACCGAGCCCTTCGAGTTCGCCTTCATGTTCCTGGCCTTCCCCCTGTACGTTGTCTACGCCCTGCTGTACGGCATCTTCACCACCGTCACTGTGGCTCTGGGCTTCCGCGCCGGCTTCTGCTTCTCCGCGGGCGCTACTGACCTGCTGTTCTCCGCTTCCCTCCCCGCCGCTGCCAAGACCTGGCTGATCATCCCCCTGGGCATCGCTGCCTTCGCGGTGTTCTACTTCGTGTTCCTGTTCGCCATCAAGAAGTGGGATCTGAAGACTCCCGGCCGTGAGGACGACCAGGACGGCGAGCTGAAGATCGAGCTGGCCAACAATGACTTCACCGCCATGGCCCAGATCATTCTGGAAGGCGTGGGCGGCAAGGAGAACGTTGTCTCCATCGACCACTGCATCACCCGTCTGAGACTGGAGGTCAAGGACCGTCTGCAGGTGGATGAGAAGAAGATCAAGTCCTCCGGCGCCGCGGGCGTCATCCGTCCGGGCAAGACCTCTGTCCAGGTCATCATCGGACCCAAGGTCCAGTTCGTCTACGACGAGTTCAAGAAGCTGGCTCAGTAAGGTCCCTTCCGTTATTGCAGCCGCGGCCCACGCGGCGTGAGATAACAAAATCGCTGCCCCAGGGGGAAACCCCTGGGGCAGTTTTTGGCGGATGAGGAGACAGAATGATAAACCTGAATTATTCACGCCACCCAATCCAGTGCACTGAAGCCAATCGCCCAAA
>JBJEYY010000253.1:0-5665 GCA_051887095.1 Faecousia sp.
CGCACCCTTTCAAACAACAATTAACCGAGCAGCTGAGTAAAGCCGATAAGCACATTCCTAAATAATATCAAAAAAGCACTTGACAAAGTGCAAAAAATCGGACAAGCCGCCTTGTAAGCATTTTTAAGGAGGCTTGTTCGATGATAACATATATAGATAAGCTAAAAACTACATTGCATGACCTGATCCATGAAATGTCCGATCACTACTGGCTGTATGTGTCTGACACGAAGCGAAATTTTAGCCGGGATAGAAAACTTTCATTCGAAAAAGTGCTGAAAATCCTGGTTTCTATGGGTGGAGGTTCGCTCCGAAATGAGCTGATCGACTATTTCCATTGCTCCGCAGATACGGCTTCCACTTCAGCTTTCGTGCAACGCAGAGCACAGCTTCTGCCGGAAGCTATGGAATATGCAGAAGCTGAAACGGATCGCTGACCATCACGGTATCACCACCCTGCTGGTGCATCACCTGAGAAAGCAGGGTGACCGTGATCCCGTGAACCGTCTCTCCGGGACAACCGGTATCAGCGGCGCGGTGGATGCGGTGTTCGTTCTGGACAAGAAAGAGCGGTCACAGAACACAGCACTGCTGGTGTGCACCGGGCGAGACATTGAGTACCGGGAGCTGGAACTGAGGTTCTCCAAGGAACGGTGCGTGTGGGATATCGTATCCGACAGTGCAGAGCATCCGGAGCAGTTACTGCCGCCGGAACTGAATGCCTTTCTGGAGTACATGAAGGAAGTGAAGTTTTTCTCCGGCGGCAACACAGAATTGACTGATGCGTTCAACACATTCTCTGGTAGTGCCGTAGAACCCAAGCGGCTCAAGCAGCTGATGAACTGTTCCAAGGAAGCGCTGCGGGAGCTGGGGCTGACTTTTCACAGCTACCGGAGCAATGGCCAACGGCTGGTGGAGGTACGGTACACCGAGCCAGTGACGCAAGTGCCGCAAGTGACGCAGAAAACCGATCCCTAGATTTTGCGTCCCTTGCGTCCCTTGCGGCACTGCCCTGCCCCAGGAACGCCCCTGTGGGCCGGATTTGGAGCCGTAGCGAGGGGTTTGCCGGCTTTTCAGAAAGCGGTAGGGTAGTAACCCCACCTCCGAGAGAACATCCCAGATTAGCCCCCATTTTCCGCTCGTTTTTGGGCAAGTCCCTGTCAGAGGGCTTTGGGGGAAGTGGGTATGCTGAGTGAAGGAAATAAACAGAGTATCTGATTTTTTGAAAAAAGTGATTTTCCGAACTTTTCAGGCCCAAAAGATTTTGGGTCGATTTTCAAGCAGGAGAAAGGATAGGCGCCAGCGCCTATCCCCAAGGTGACGTTGTCGGGCAACGCCCGCCAAGGAAACGGGGGATTCCCGGGAAAACAACGGATTTTCAGAACAATTACCGCATATTCTCGTGTGGGTCGGTAAACAGGGGTAGGTGCCGGTGACAGGCGCTGTCGAATGGGATTTCCTTAGGGACACAACGTATTTTACCTGGGTCGTGATAGAGGCTGCGACAAAATCTGAGCTAACTTTTAAGGGAAATTACCAACTGCCGGGTGTATGGAAAAAGGAACGGTAAAGAGAATCATGTATAGAAGGCAGAATACCAGAGGAAAATATAGGAAACGGGAAAGTGAGGATCACAGCATTTGGAAGTAAGCGTGCATGACGATATAAAGCTGGTGGAGATCTGGCTGACCAAACAGGAGCGGGAAGATGCTGCCCTCCGGGAGCAGCTTCAGCGGATGTATCAGGCGTATAGGTCCAGGAAATACATGGTGGCACAGTTCCATTCCGGCGGGGAAGACCTGTACACCCTTACCCGCAGCCTGCTCGTGTTCAACCGCAAGCGGATCGAAGAATTGGCAGCCGCGCGTGAGAAAAATTCAGATATTTCCACTAGCTATTGTCCCACACTTCCGGTACAATGTTGACTGCATATAGAAAGAAAAGGAGTGAGAACATTGACAGAAGTATTTGACATTGCGGGCTATACCCGTATCTCTGTGGACGATGAGCTGGACAAGGATAACACCTCTATCGAAAACCAGAAAGCCATCATTGCCGACTTCGTCAGAAACAAGTTTCCCGGCTCCCGGCTGACCTTTTATGAAGACCGTGACCGCTCCGGCTACACCTTTGAGCAGCGGGAGGATTACCAGAAAATGCGCCGTCTGATGATGGGCCATCAAATCGACATCCTCATTGTGAAAGACTTCTCCCGGTTCTCCCGGCGAAACAGCCGGGGACTGGTGGAGCTGGAGGATCTTCGGGATGCCGGTGTGCGGATCATCTCCATCGGCGACGGCATCGATTTTCCCAATGACGATGACTGGCTGAAAATCCAGTTTCAATTCCTTATCAACGAAATGCCCGTCACCGACACCAGCAAGAAAGTGCGCAATGTCATTAAGCGGCGGCAGACCGACGGCAAGTGGATCTGCGCCGCTCCCTACGGCTATATCATCAATAAACGGCAGGAGTTCGAGGTCGTACCCACCGAAGCGGATGTTGTCAGAAAGATTTTCGACCTTTACAACAACGCGGGCTGGGGGTACAAACGAATCTCCAACTACCTGACGGACCAGGGGATTCCCACCCCCCGGATGTCGGAAAAACAGCGCAAGGACGCGGCCGGTGAGGAAAACAAAATCAAGGCAAAACCTCAGTGGAGCATCGTATCCGTTCAGGGAATTCTGGACAACGATTTCTACATCGGCACCTTCCGCCAGAGAAAATACACCCGAAAAAAGATCAACGGCGCGGACAGAAAGCTAGAGGAAGACGAGCATATCGTCATCGAGAATCACCACCAGCCCATCATCGACTACCGCACCTTTGCTATCACACGAGCCCTGCGGGAAAAGCGAACCACCTCCCACTACCGTGGGATCAAGAAGAACGACAATGTGTACTCTGGTTTCCTGGAATGCGGGGACTGCGGAAGCCCCATGTTCGCCACCAGCCGCAGGGATATGAAACCGGCCTATACCTGCGGTACTTACCACCGCAGAGGGCTGTCCGGATGTTCCTCCCACCACATTCGGGTGGACAGACTGGACTATTTGCTGAAGCTGTATGTGAAGAAAGTCATGGAGAATTCCGCCGCCATGCTGGAACAGCTCAACCGGGATCTGGAAAAAGAGCAGGAGGATGTGACGGAAACGGAGAACTGCGCGGATCGTCTGGCAGACATTCTGGATGACCTGCAAACGGAACTCAAAGCCACCAAGCGGCAGCGCATCCGGGATATCATGAAGCACCCGGAACAGGAGGCCCTGCTGGAAGAAACCTACGATGAGATGGAAGCGGAGCTGCAAAAGAAGATCGAGGGCATCCGCAATCAAATCGAAATGCTGTCCGACAAACGAAATACGATCCTCCGGGTGAACCGGGCGGCGAAAACCGCCATGGATGTGTTCCGGGATGTGCTGCAAAAGGAGAACCTGGAGCGCAACGACTTGGAGCTGATCGTCAATAAAATCAAGGTCTATGAGGACCATTTGGAGATCCTTCTCAAAGCGGATGTGGACGCGCTGATCCGCTGCGGCACGCGAGAGTTAGCCGCAAATTTTGACAGAGGCAGCATGGATATCTTAAAGACCGAGCTGGTCCAATCGAGTATTCACCGAAAGGACAAGGTCTATGCTGTCAATGTTATCAGTGGCGGTGACCCGCTGGAGATTTATACGGAGAAGGATGGGGGCGTGATTTTTCGGAAATATTCCCCTATGGGGGATTTGCAGGAGTTCGCTGCCCAGATGTGTGAGGCTATCGGCTCCGCCACGGGGCATATTGCCGCGGTGACGGACCGGGACAGCATTATCGCCCTCCACGGGGCGCCCAAGCGGGAGCTGGTGGACAAGCCCAATTCCCAGGAGCTGGAGAAGCTGATGGAGCAGCGGAAGAACTACCTCTATCAGCCCGGGGAGCCCAGGATTCCCGCGGCGGAGGGGCTGGACAAGTACCATCTGGGGGCGGCATCCCCGATCCTTTCCCAGGGGGATCTGATGGGGTGCGTGCTGCTCCTGCTGGGCGAGGGGGACGAAGCGCTCCGGGAGTCGGACCAGGGCCTGGTCCGGGCCGTGGCGGGATTTCTGGGAAAACAGATGGAGAGCTGAATTGCAGAGCGTAAAAACACCGCTGTCCGGCTGGGACGGCGGTGTTATTTTGATCAGATCCCATATAGCTGCTTCCCGTTTTCCAGGGTGGCGGCTTCCACTTCCTCCCGGCTGAAGCCTCGGAGGGAGGCAAGGGCCTCGGCTATGCGGTAGAGCTTGCCGGGGTCGTTACGCCTGCCCCGGAAGGGCTCGGGGGACATATAGGGACAGTCGGTTTCCAGCACGATCCGGTCCAGGGGGATGGAGGCTGCGACCTCCAGAGCCTTCCGGGCGTTTTTGAAGGTCAGCACCCCGGTGAAGCCAATGTACCAGCCCCGGGAGATGAGCCATTTCGCCATTTCCGCGGAACCGGAATAGCAGTGAAACACCCCGGTGACGGCGGGAAATTCCGATACGATTTCCATACCGTCCTGGTGGGCCTCCCGCTCGTGGACGATGACGGGGAGGTTCAGCTCCTGGGCCAGGGCCATTTGCGCCCGGAAGGCCCGCTGCTGGATTTCCCGGGGGATATCCTCGTAGTGGTAGTCCAGGCCGACCTCCCCGATGGCCTTGATCTTGGGATTCTCCTGCACAAGGCGGCGGTATTCGTCCAGTACGGCATCGTCCACCTCGTCCGCCGCGTCCGGGTGGGAGCCAACGGCTGCGTAGACAAAGGGGTACTTCCGGGACAGTTCGGAAGCCGCCCGGGAGGAGGCAAGGCTGCAGCCGGGGTTCATCAGCAGGCCCACTCCCTGCTCGGGCAGGGAGGAAAGCAGGGCATCCCGGTCAGCGTCAAAGGCCCGGTCATCCATGTGGGCGTGGGTGTCAAAAAGCATGGTTTATTCCTCCAATATGGCGACAAGGCAGCCGCCCAGTTCCCGAACCCGGGGGTCCGGCAAGGTAAAATCCGTGTGATTGGGGTAGCCCCGCAGGCCTTCCCCGGACAGCTTGACAGCGGCCTCCTTCAGAACCCAGAAGGTCAGCAGCGCCCGGTGTTTGTCCTGAGCGGCATCATACTGCCGCCGCTCCCCGGGGGAGAGGATCTTGTCTGCCAATTTCATACGGAGGATTCTGTCCGTTTCCTCGGCGTCAATGCCGATGGGGGCGGGGGAGAGGGCGCAGAAGGCGTGGCGGGGGGTATGGGAGATGGAAAAATGGAGGGGGCTGTTGGGAAAAAAAGGCTTTCCCCGATCCGTCCGGGAGATGGGCGGCAGGTCCATACCGGTTCTGCGCCGGTATAGAGCTTCCAGCAGATGCACTCCGGCATCGTGGCAGGTTTCTCCTCCCAGCGCACACCAGGCCAGGGTAACGCCCCGGTCAAGATCCAGAATATCCATGAATTTCTCCCCCATTCGAAGTAAGTATATCCGCATTTGTGAGGGTTGTCAATGTAAAAGGGGAAAGATAAATTGTTGTTTGCCGGCGGGGCCGACGGCCAATGCGTTACGAACCCTGGGTGGTCATCGAACATCCTTTGGGCCCCTCGACCGGTACTGCTCAGGTAAATTGTTGTTTACAGTAAATGCTTATCGACTTAACTCAGCATACCACAAGATGTAGCGACCGCTCTGGTT
>JBJEYY010000254.1:0-5655 GCA_051887095.1 Faecousia sp.
CTGAAATGCCGCCCCTGCTACTGCGGCGTCATCGGCAGCCGCCACAAGGCCGCCGGTGTCCGCAAAATACTAAAGGAGCAGTACGGCCTTTCGGAGGAAGAGCTGAATCAGGTCACAACGCCCATCGGTATCAGCATTCAGGCAGAAACCCCTGCGGAAATTGCCATTTCCATCGCCGCCCAGCTGATCGCCCACCGGGCAAACAGAAACAGCTGCTGTACATCAGGATGACCACCAGGAACAGCACCAGGAAGGCCAGCATGTAGGAATACATATTCTTCTTGGTGATGGTGGTAAGGCCGTGCAGGTACGGGGAGGTTCCGGTGCCGCCCGGGGTGATAAAGCCGGGCATGGAGGCCCACATGATGCAGACGCCCAGAACCAGGGGGGACAGTCCGAAGCTGGACGCCAGCGGAATGGTGACGGACATGAAGATGACACCGGTAGCCATATTGGAGAAGAAGCCGGTGATGATGACGGTGAGCAGGCAGGCAACCAGCAGCAATGCCACGCCGGGCATCCCCTGGAACACGCCGCCGAAGGCGCCGGACAGGGCGGCCTTGATGCCCGCGTCCTCGCTGCCGATGATTCCGGAGAAGTACAGCATCACGCCCGCATTCAGAATCAGAGGCCAGTACATACAGGAAGTCCAGAACGATGTTCAGTACGATGCCGAACAGCATGTAAACGGCGTTGTCCAGCGGAATGCCGGCGATTTTTTCAAAGGATGTGACAAAACCGGCGATCCAGCTTCCGTAGGGGATGATGTTGGAGGCCAGTGCCCCGGCGAAGAAGGTGGCCACCAGGAAGGCATCATGCTCCTTGGTCTTTTCCTCGTAGCCCGCGGCGCTCATGACGCCCTCGGCCAGCGCCAGGACCACCAGGGGATTAACCTTGATGGCGCACAGCAGGGAGCTGAACAGCAGGAAGCACGTCACGAACAGGGTGCTTTTCCCGTACAGGATCTTACGGGTCATCATCCAGTTGGCAAGCGCGTCGGTAGCACCGGAAACCCGCAGGCCGTAGATCAGCGGCAGCATAACCAGAATCTGCCACACGGTGGTGTTGCCCAGGATGCCCGTCACAACGGGGCCGGGCTCTACGCCGGCCAGGAGCACGTACAGCACCATGGAGGCCAGGGCGCCGGTGATCATGTCAATGGTGATGAACCAGTAGTTTGCCACCAGGAAGGTGCCGATGAGGGCCATGCCCAAAGGGGTAATCCCACCGGGGCCAGGGATGCGGGAGATGAGAAATGCCACTGCGATGCCGATGACCAGGTGCATCAGCTTGGAGTAGGCGTTGGTCTTTTTCGCTTCAGCCATGATTGTAATCCTCCTTTTTTCTTTGCGGTCAGACCAGCAGATCGGTAATCTGGCGGATGTCGTCCAGCTCTTCCAGCCGGTCCACCAGCTGGATCAGCTTTTCGGCCTTGCTGTGGGAGATCAGGTCGTAAGCGTTGATCTGATCCCAGTATTTGGCCAGCAGCTGCTCCCGGGTGGGATAATTGTGCATGGAGAAATCCCGGGAGTTCTTGCGGGATACATAGGTCTGTCCGTCCCGGGTGGTGACGGTGACAAGCAACACCGTGGAGCTGACAGAGGCGGCAGAGCAGCTGATGCCGGGGCTGCACAGGCTGCTGGAGGATTACGAGCAGCTCCTGCAGCAGGCGGGTACTTCCAGCAAACCGATTCGCCTGGTGCTGGGTCTTGATCGTTATGTATTCAGCTCCGCCAGCAAGGGGCAGCTGATCGGACAGATGTGCATGAAGCATCCCCGTACCGAGCTGGTGATGGAGGAGCTGCTCCCCAGCGTCCAGGTTGAAGCCCTGATGCGGGGAAAAATTGACGCCATGCTCTACACCCATCTGGAAAACCGCGGTGACGCGCCCTATCACATTGCGGAAGACGAACTGCTGCGGTGGAGCTATCTGGGCAGCGAGGACCTGTGCATTGCCATGTCCGAAAAGGATCCTCTGGCCCAGAGGCCCGCGGTGTCCATGGCTGAGCTGGCGGACTACACCTTCGTGTTTAACCGGGACATTCTGCGCAGCTTCAATCCCAACGAAACCGGAGATCGTGCCAATGCCTTTGTCAAGTGCTGTCTGGACGCGGGATTCACCCCCCAAATCTGTACCGTCGGGATGCACCTTGCGGATATCAAATCCCAGCTGACCGCCCTGGGGCGTGGGATTTATCCCTCCACTGTCCCCTTTTTCCTGCGGGATTATCCAGGAATCCGCTTTGTACCCCTGAAAAAACCGCCCCACAGCGTGCAGTACTATGTGCTGTCCCTGAAAACCAACCGAAACCCCGGCATCCAAAGGCTGACCGTCTTTCTCCGGGAGCAGTTTGCCGCCAGGCAGAAGGATTGTTCTATTCCTCCGCTCCATCCGGCGGACAAGCCGTGACAGGTCCTTCATCCCGCATAGCCTGCACAGCCTTCCGAAGGGGCGCTCCCGGCTTCATTCCAATAAAGCATTAGACGAACAAGCCTCAGCGGCCCGTTCGTCTGCCCGACAGTTTTCAATTCCGCTGTACGGACGCAATGTGTTTTGACGACCCGTTCAAAATGCATTGCATTCGTGCGCGCTTTGCATTATAATTTAAAATGGTTATCAGCTTTACTCAGCAGTGCGACAAATTGTTGTTTACAATACGCGTTCCAAGTTTTCTGTCATTCCGAGCCAGTGCGCACACTGGCGTGGGAATCCCCCGGTTAGAGGGAAAACGTTACGATAAGTGGCCTAAAAAGTTGGGGGATTGCCACACCAGTGTGCGCACTGGTTCGCAATGACAGCGTTTTTTGCTGCGCTAAACACCAATTTTTCTATTTGTTTCGTAAAGCGATCAGCATTTAAAATAAATCAGGTTTATAATCCACTGATCCCCCCATCACACAGAAAGGAGGACTGAATTTCTATGAGAAACACCGAACGCGGCACCTCCTCTGGGAAGAAATCCCCTGGCCTGATCCCCCTTGTCATCGTGGGGCTTTTTGCGCTGACCTCCATGCTTGGAGATAGTGCCTTTGGACTGTTTTTTGTTCTTCTGCTCCTGCTGGTTCCCGTGGGCATCCTCGCCGCGGTTATCGTCATCGCGAAGCGGCGGGGAGCTTCCAATCATACCCATGACCGCATCGACCACCGCTCCGACCTGACCATCAACCCCCGTACCGGGAAAACCGAGAACCGTCCCGTCCGCTCCGCCGCCCCGCACTCCCCCCAGGAGCACTGGAAGCAGCAGCTTGACGGTTTGCTTGCCAACGGCACCATTGACCGGGCCGAGTACCGGGCCCTGCTCAACCGGAAATTCTGATCTTCGAACAAGGAGGTTTCCCCCATGAATGTCGGCATCATCGGCTCCGGCGCCATCAGCGGAATCTATCTGAAAAATCTGACCCAGAACCATCCCAACATCCGGGTTCTGGCCGTGGCCTCCAAGCATCCGGAAAACGCCCGGAAGAAGGCCGCCCAATTCGGCCTGCCCTCGTGCACCGTGGAGGAGCTGCTGGCGAACCCGGAGATTGAGATGATCGTGAATCTGACCCCGGTGGGAGCCCATTATGAGATCATCCGCCGCTGCCTGGAGGCGGGCAAGCACGTCTACACCGAGAAAACCATTACCGACCACTACGAATCTGCCAGGGAGCTGCTGACCCTGGCGGAAGAGAAGGGGTTGTATCTTGGCTCTGCCCCGGACACCTTCCTGGGCAGCGCCATTCAGGAGGTCAAGGCCGCCGTGGACAGCGGAATGCTGGGCCGGATCCACTCCTTTGCCATTTCCTCTAACCGCAACAATGACCTCCTGCTGAGCCTGTTCTCCTTCCTCCGGGAGCCGGGGGCAGGGGTGCTGCTGGATTACGGCGTGTACTACCTGACCGCCCTGGTCAGCGTTCTGGGCCCGGTGGCCCGGGTGGCCGGTGTGGTGACAGCCCCCTACAAAACCCACCGGAACATCCTCCCGGGAGCTGACTTCGGAAAGCTCATGGATACTCCCAACGAAAGCCAGGTTTCCGCCATCCTCCGGCTGCGAAACGGCATCACCGGAACCGTACACATGGATAACGACACCAATATGTCGGACGAGTCCTTCTTCGCCATCTACGGCACCAAGGGCATCCTCCACCTGTCCAATCCCAATGACTTTGGAGGGGAGGTCCGCTTCTGCCCCAATCGCCATGACCCCAACCATCCGGACAAGAGCGTAATTCTGCGGCAGTTCACCCCCTACGACTACGATGCCCGTGGCATCGGCCCCGCGGAAATGGCGGAGGCCATCGCACAGCACCGCCCCAACCGGGCCTCCAAGGAAATGGCCGCCCATGTTCTGGAGGTGCTGGAGGGGATTCTCGCCGGAGGGGAACAGGGGAAATTCGTGGACATCCAGTCCACCTTCGATCTGCCCGCCCCGCTGGAGCAGGCCATTGTTCCCATCTCCAACATTGGCCACATCACCTTCCAGATGAAGCACGAGGCGGAAATGCTCCGGTTCTATTCCGAAATCCTGGGCATGAGACCTTTGTTCACCCTGACAGCCTCCGACCTGGCGGATACCATCCGCGCCCAGGGCGGCCAGGTGGAGGAGCCCCTGAAATCGATTGTCCAGCGGGATCCCCAGGCCCCCTGGATCCAGTATATGAAGCTGTCCGACCGGCAGTATCTGGAGCTGTTCCACGGTCTGGGCGGTCAATACGCGGACGCGGAAAACCGGGAGGAATTCTACGGCTACCAGAAGGTGAACTATGAAACAGCGGACCTGGAAGGTCTGCGTCAGCGGCTTGCAGATGCCGGAATTCCCCTCAAAGAGGACATCCACACCACCGCTGACGGCTCCCGGGAGTTCGCCGTGCTGGACCCCGACGGAAACGAAATCCAGTTCACCCAGTACACCGAAGACACCGTCATTCCCCGCTCCGAAGAACCTCCCCGGGAGGCGGTCTCTCCCCTGTCCCATACCACCCAGGTGGCTTACCAGGTTCACGATGACGTCAATATGCTCTCGTTCTACACCCGGGGGCTTGGGATGCGGAAGGTGTATACCCTGACCTTCGGGGATCTGGCCGCCTGGCTGGAGAAAACCGGCTGCGCCGATGCCCAGACTCTGGTCACTCTGCGTTCCCTCGCCTCCGAGCCCTGGATTGACTATCTGGAGGCTGCCCCCCACCAGTACCTGGAGTTCTTCCACACCCCCGGCCCGAAGAAGCAGCGCAATCCGGAGGGTCACTACGGCTACCAGCACCTGTGCCTGGAGGTGACGGACATCCGCAAGGCCTGGGACGCCGTTACGAGAAACGGTGTCCGCCCCTTCACCCAGATCACCCTGGGCTGCGAAGGCGCCTACCAGTTCTGGATGGAGGATCCCGACGGAAACAAAATTGAAATGATGGAGTACACCCCCGAAGCCAAGCAGCTGCTGCCCTGATCTCCTGCTGCCCCGACTCCTATACGCGGCCCTGAGTTCCTCTCAGAGCCGCTTTTTTTGGTTCCTCCCTCTATCCCTGCGAAATATTTGTTGACATATCAACATTCATTCGCTATAATGCAGCTTGTTGATTTCTCAACATTTTAAAACCGCGTCGGGCCGCACCAATTGACCGGTAAATTGTTGTTTGTCGAATAACCGCTGTCATTGCGAGCCAGTGCGCACACTGGCG
>JBJEYY010000255.1:0-5592 GCA_051887095.1 Faecousia sp.
GGACTGGTTCGCAATGACAGGTAATTTGCAACGCGCCCTTTCAAACACCAATTTAGCTGTTTGCTGCTTTAACCCGATAACCTAAACACCAGTTTATCTGTATCCCGGAGTCATACCGTTACCCAGAAAACCATCTCAGTCCGAATTCCGCAGCTGCTTTTCCCGGTCCCGTTCAATGGCACGCTCGATGGCTTTTTCTTTGAAGAAGGCATTGCGCTCTTCCCGAATCTTCTTCTGGGCGGCCCGGCGGGCGCGAATGCCCTTGCGAACCGGGTCTGCCTTGCTTACGGGCGTGGCCTTCCGTTTGGCCCGTCCGGTCTGGTTCCGCTCCTGCTGGCATTTCTCGCTGAAGCGGTAGATTACAAACTTATTGCCCACACAGGCCACACCCTCAGCCCCGGTGGCCTCGCAGAGGGCATCGCTGACCTCCCGGGGGCTCATCAGCGCGGATTCCAGCACCTTGCCCTTCACCAGTTCCCGGGCGGTAAGCAGCCGGTCCGCCTCCTCCGCCACGGCCTGGGTCACCCCGTCCTTGCCCACCATCAGGGTGGTTTCCAGGGTATTGGCCCGGGCGCGAAGCTCCGCCCGCTCTTTACTTGTCAGCATAGCCTGCCTCCTTCAGCTTTTCGTAGAATACCCGCAGGGCGTTGGCCCGGTGGGAAACCTGATTTTTCTCCTCGGCGGACACCTCCGCCAGACTCTTTCCAAAGGGAGGATAGTAGAAAATGGGGTCGTAGCCGAAGCCCCCCTCCCCGGCGGGGGTCCGCAGCAGCTCCCCGTGCACCTCGCCCCTGGCCTGAATCACCTTCCCATCCGGGGTGACCAGGGTGATGACGCAGACGAACTGGGCCTGACGCTGCCCGTCGGGCACATGCTCCGTATTCTTCAGCAAAAGCTGGAGCCTTCCCCAATCGTCCAGGCTCTCGTCAAAGCCGTACCGGGCGGAGTAAATTCCCGGTTCTCCGTTCAGCGCATCCACCGCGATTCCGGAATCGTCCGCCAGAGCGGGAAGCCCCGTGGCCTCCATCACGGCCCTGGCCTTGAGATAGGAATTCTCCTCAAAGGTGCTGCCGGTTTCCTCCACGTCAATATCCACGCCCAGTTCCGACTGGAGCACCAGCTCCATGTCGAACTGCTCCGTGATCTTGCTGATCTCCACCAGCTTGTGGGGATTCTTGCTTGCCAGAACTACCTTCATCAGATCAGTGCCTCCACAAAATCCCGGGCTACAAAGGGCATCAGATCGTCCGCCTGCTCCCCCACACCCACAAACTTGACCGGAATCTGCAGCGCGTCCGCCACCGCGATGACGATGCCGCCCTTGGCGGTGCCGTCCAGCTTGGTCAAGGCCATGGCGGTGACCCCGGCAATCTCCTTGAACTGCTTGGCCTGAATCAGACCGTTCTGTCCGGTGGTGCCGTCCAGCACCAGCAGCACCTCCTTGCTGGCCTCGGGCAGCTCCCGGGCCACAATGCGGCTGATTTTGTTCAGCTCGTTCATCAGATTGGTCTTGTTGTGGAGTCTGCCGGCGGTATCGATGAGGATCACATCCACATCCCGGGCCTTGGCCGCCTGAATGCCGTCATAGACCACGGAAGCTGGGTCCGCCCCCTCGTGCTGGCGGACGATGGAAGCGCCGCTGCGCCCCGCCCAGATCTCCAGCTGATCCGCCGCGGCAGCCCGGAAGGTATCCCCGGCCACCAGCAGCACATTTTTGCCCTGATCCACAAGCTGTTTGGCGATCTTGCCGATGGTGGTGGTCTTGCCCACACCATTGACCCCGATGACCAGGATCACACTGGGCTTGGTGGCGAGGTTCAACTCCGTATCCCCCACGTTCAGCATCTCCACCAGGATATCCTTCAGAGCGGTCTTGGCTTCCTCGGTGGACTTAAGATGCTGCTCCCGAACGGCCTTGCGCAGGGCGGCAACCGCCTTCACCGAGGTATCCACGCCCAGATCCGCCAGGATCAGGCTCTCCTCCAGCTCGTCGTAGAAATCATCGTCAATCTCCGAAAAGCCGGAAAAAACGCTGCCCAGGGTGTTGCTCAGTGCATCCCGGGTCTTCGCCATTCCGGCCTTGATTTTATCAAAAAATCCCATAAGCATCTCCTCAATTGTAGGGGCTGTTAATAAAGCCTGTCATTGCGAACCAGTGCGCACACTGGTGTGGCAATCCCCCGGTCCTTCCACCATTTTTCGATTATCGTGGTGTGTTTACACATGATGATTGCGAAGTAAGCGCGCCGGCTTCAGTGGCAATCCCTCAACTCTTTAGAGCGGAAACGATAAGATTTCCTTTCTAACCGGGGGATTCCCACGCCAGTGTGAGCACTGGCTCGGAATGACACTGACTTTCTTAACAGCTTCTTTCATCTCATTCCGCAATGCCCAGATACTGCTCCATCTGATTCAGGTCCAGCCGCAGGAGCTTGGAAACGCCCTGCTCCTGCATGGTCACGCCGTAGAGCACATCGGCTGCCTCCATGGTGCCCCGACGGTGAGTAATCACGATGAACTGGGTATTCTTGCTCAGGTTGTGCAGGTAATTCGCAAACCGCTCCACGTTCCGGTCATCCAGGGCCGCGTCAATCTCGTCCAGCAGGCAGAACGGCGTGGGCCGTACCTTCAAAATGGCAAAGTACAGCGCCGTAGCCACGAAGGCTTTCTCGCCGCCGGAGAGCAGGGTGATGGTTTTCACCTGCTTTCCGGGGGGCTGCACCCGGATCTCGATGCCGCAGGTCAGGGGATTCTCCGGGTCCTCCAGAACCAGCTGTCCCTTGCCGCCGCCGAACATCTCCTCAAAGACCTGGCCGAAATAGTGGTCGATCTTGCCAAACTCCGTTACGAAGATGGAGGTCATTTCCTTGGTAATGTCCCGGATGATGCTCTCCAGCTCCCGCTTGGAGGTGAGCACATCGTCACGCTGGGAGGCAAGGTAACTGTAGCGCTCGTTAACCCGGGCGTATTCCTCAATAGCCCCCAGATTGGGGGTGCCCAGGCCCGCGATTTTCCGTTTCAGCTCCGAAGCACGGCGGTTTCCGGCAGCGGTGGATTCCAGCTCCACCCGATGCTCCGCCGCGGTTCCGGGGGTCAGACCATAGGAGTCCCAGAGCTTGTCCACAATCTGGCTTTCCTCCATGGAAGAAGTGAGCTTCTTCTGTTCCAGCAGAGCACAGGCCCGCTCCATGTTCAGGATATCCTTGTTCTTCTCCTGCGCCTCCCGCTCCGAACGGGTTTTTGCGGCCTCGCACTCCGCCCGGGCGGTCTGGACTGCATTCAGCTGCTGCTCCGCCTGCCGGGTCCTCTCATCATTCTCCGCCTGGCTCTGAGCCAGCTGCTCCATTTCCTTTTCCAGCCGCTGATTGTCCTCCCGGATGGCGTCCATCAGGGCAATCTTCTTCTCCCGGTCGCCCTCCATGGCGGACTGGAGCTGCCGCAGATCCCGGATGTGCTCCTGGGCGGTGGCGCGCTCCGCTTCCAGGGCGGCCTCCTCGGTTTTCAGGGCAGTGACCTTTCCGGTCAGCGCGGAGGTAGCCTCCGCAGCGGCGGACTGGCTGCCCTCTAAGCGGGCAATCTCCTCCCGTGTCTGGGCAAGCTGCTGGGTGTAAATCTGAACCTTCGCCCGCTGAGCGGCAAACCGCTCCCGGTCGGATGCGTCCCGCTGGCGGATGCTCTCCTGCTCCCGCTTTGCGCTGTTCTCCGCCTGGATCACCGCGTCCAGCAGAATCTCATATTGCTTTTCCTGGCCCTGGAGCCGGAGCACCTGGTCCTCTGCGGAGCGAAGCTGGTCCCGGGCGGCGGTGAGCTCAAATTCCACCTGGTCAAACTGGCGCTGGGCTTCCTGGAGCTCTGCCTCCAATACCAGCTTCTCCTGCTGGAGCGCTTTTTCCTCCCCGGTGAGCTTTTCCAGCTCATTGGCCCGGGAGAGAATGCCTGCGTCCTTGTTCACGGAGCCGCCGGTCATGGAGCCTCCGGCGTTCATCACCTGGCCGTCCAGGGTCACGATCTTAAAGCGGCTGCGGTAGCGCTGGCTCATGGCAATGGCCGCGTCCAGATCGGACACAATCACAGTCCTTGCCAGAAGATTCTCCACGATGCCCCGGTATTTGTCCTCGCTCTTTACCAGGTCCGAGGCAATGCCCACAAAGCCCCGGCAGTTTTCCAGATCATTTTCCTGGAGGGCTCTGCCCTGGATACTGCTAAGAGGCAGGAAGGTGGCCCGCCCACCTCCGGTGCGCTTTAAGTAAGAGATGGCCGCCTTGCCGTCGGCTTCCCGATCCACCACAATCTGCTGCATGGCGGCGCCCAGGGCAACTTCCACGGCAACCGTATACTCATTTTCCGTCCGAATCAGCCGGGATACGGGGCCGTGAATGCCGGGGAGTTTCCCCCGCTGGGCCTCCTGCATCACCATCCGGACAGATTTCTGATAGCTTTCATAATCCCGCTCCATGGCCCGGAACACCCGCGCCTTAGCGGAAACGGAATCCAGCTTCGCCAGGAGCTCCCGCTGCCGGGAAAGAAGCTCATCCCGGCGTTTGCCCCGGTTTTGCTGGCGGAGGGTGTAGCCAGCAATGGTATTGGAGGCAGCGGTTACATCCTCTTGGGCGGTTTCCAGCGCCTTGCGGCTTTCCTCCAGATTCATCTGGGCCTCATGGTGCCGGGCGGCCCCGGCGGAAAGGTCCTCCTCCAGCTGGCCTAAGCGCTCCCGGGATTTGAGCATACTCCCTTCCAGCCCCCGGCTGTCGGCCTCCGCGGCGGCAATATCAGCGCTTAAGGCGGATTCCTTGCCCTTGAGCTCCAGGTACTGCCGGGTAAGTCCCTGGGCATTGGCAGTCATGGCGTCCAGCTCCTGCTGGATGTCATCCAGCTCCCCGCGCTTGTGCGTCAGGGTTTCCTCAATCTCCCGGATCCGCTCCTGAGCCTGCTCCACCTGGGCGGTGACGCCGCCGGACCGATCCTCCTGGCCCCGCAGCTCCTCTTCAATTCGAGCGATGTTGGCGGAATTATTCTGCTGATTTCCCCGGAGGACGGCAAGCTGCCCGTCCAACTGCTGGTGGGAAGCGGAAAGCATATTCACCTTCACCCGAAGGGTTTCCAGCTCCCCGTCCCGGCCATGCAGCTCCTCGCCCAGTTCCTCGGCCCGGCGGTAGAGGCTGTCCAGGTCGTCATGGGCCTGCTGCAGCACGAAGGACGCGGAGGCGTAGTCCTCCTCCGCCTTTTTGGCTGCCTGGGACAGCTTTTCCAGGGTATCCAGCCAGACGGTGACCTCCACCCCCCGCAGCTCATCCTTCAGCTCCAGATATTTTATCGCCTTTTCAGACTGCTGCTTCAGGGGCTCCAGCTGCAGCTCCAGCTCCGAAACCTTGTCGGAAATCCGGAGCAGATTGTCTTCGGTGTGCTCCAGCTTCCGCTCGGTTTCCTCCTTGCGGTGGCGGTACTTGGAGATGCCAGCCGCCTCCTCAAAGATTTCCCGTCGGTCACCGCTTTTCAGGGACAGAATCTCGTCAATGCGGCCCTGGCCGATGTTGCTGTAGCCCTCCCGGCCCAGGCCGGTGTCCATGAACATCTCGTTGATGTCCCGGAGCC
>JBJEYY010000256.1:0-5565 GCA_051887095.1 Faecousia sp.
ACCGGGGGATTGCCACGCCAGTGTGCGCACTGGCTCGCAATGACAGCATGTATTCGACAAACACCAATTTATCGCTCCGTTGTGGTTTCGAAGGGTATTGCCAAAGGCTTTCGGATGTGATACCATATTCTAAAACCGCAAGAAACTGGAATGGGACAATCCCAACGGTACCAAGCCGCCGTAGACGGACATACAGGCCCGGGGCTTCACTGGCTTTTGCTGGGAAGGAGCTCCGACAAGGCGTCCGGAGTCGGAATACAGCTCCTGCGGCGCGGAGGTGCTGCGGACTCTTGGGGGGCTGTCCGGAGCTGCGTTGTACCGATTTTTACGCTCCCGATTTTGGGAGCGATTTTTTATATGCGGGAGGAAAAGTATGTCCTCACAATTTGAAATCCGGGAACTGACCTTTGCCTACCCGGGGGCGGAGCGGCCTCAGCTGGACCGGGTGAGCCTGAACATTGAACCGGGCTCCTATACCGTGCTCTGCGGCCGCTCCGGCAGCGGCAAAACAACGCTGCTGCGCCACCTGAAAACCGTGCTGACACCCTACGGCAAGCGCTCCGGGGAGATCCTGCTGGACGGCGTGCCCCTGGGGCAGGTTCCCCAGCGGCAGCAGGCGGAGAAGGTGGGCTACGTCATGCAGAATCCCGACGATCAGATCGTCACCGACAAGGTCTGGCATGAGCTGGCCTTCGGCCTGGAAAGCCTGGGCTGCGACCAGACCGTCATGCGCTCCCGGGTAGCGGAAATGGCCTGCTACTTCGGCATCCAGGACTGGTTCCACCGGGAGGTGACCATCCTCTCCGGGGGCCAGAAGCAGCTGCTGAATCTCGCCTCCATCATGGCCATGCACCCCCAGGTGCTGATTCTGGACGAACCCACCAGCCAGCTGGACCCCATTGCCGCCTCGGATTTTCTGAATACCGTGCGGAAAATCAATCTGGAGCTGGGCACCACGGTCATCATCACCGAGCACCGCTTGGAGGACATCTTCCCCTACGCCGACCGGGCCGTGGTTCTGGAGCAGGGGCGGATCGTTGCCGACGGCGCACCCCGGGCCATCGGGCAGCAGCTGTGGAACCAGCGCTCGGAAATGTTCGCCGCCATGCCCACCCCGGTGCGGGTCTTCTACGGCGCCGGCGGGGAAGGGGAGAGCCCTCTCACCGTCCGAGAGGGGCGGAAGTGGCTCAGCCAGGCTTTCCCCCGGGGGGCCGCAATCCGGGAGCTGCCCGAGGAGCCCAGGCCCCAGCCGGAGGGCAAGCCCGCCCTGGAGGCCCGGGAGCTGTGGTTCCGTTACGAGCGGGAGAGCCCGGATGTGCTGCGGGGCGTATCGCTTCAGGTGTTCCCGGGAACCCTCCACGCCATCGTGGGGGGCAACGGCGCGGGAAAATCCACGGCGCTGAAGGCCCTGGCGGGGCTCATCAGGCCCTACCGGGGAAAGACAAAATTGCTGGGAAAGCCCCTGGACAGCTACAAGCCCGGGGAGCTTTACCACGGCGGCATCGCCATGCTGCCCCAGGACCCCAGGGGACTGTTTTCCTACACAACCCTGGCGCAGGAGCTGGAGGAGATGACCCGGGACCGGGATCAAATCCGGGAGGCGGCGAAGCTGTGCCAGGTGGAGGGGCTCCTGGGCAGCCACCCTCAGGACCTCTCCGGGGGAGAGCAGCAGCGGGCGGCTCTGGCCAAGGTGCTGCTGACAGATCCTAAGGTGCTGCTGCTGGACGAGCCTACCAAGGGCATCGACAGCTTCTTCAAGGAGCGGCTGGCGGGAATCCTGGGGGAGCTGAAGCAGCGGGGCATTGCCATTGTGCTGGTGAGCCATGACGTGGAGTTCTGCGCCCGGTACGCGGATTTTGTGTCCATGTTCTTCGACGGCCAGATTCTCACCACCGAATCCCCCCGGCGGTTCTTCGGAGGCAACAGCTTCTATACCACCGCCGCCAACCGGATGAGCCGCCATGTGTTCTCCATGGCCGTCACCGGGGAGGATGTCATCGAACTGTATCAGCGGAATCGGGAGGAGACCCATGAAGCGTGAGAAGATTTTTCTTTCCACCATTGACCCCAAGGCGGGGGACCTGGCCCGGGAATTGGGGCTGGGGGTGGAAATCGCGGAATACTGCACCGCCTGGAATATGGACCGGGAGTTTCCTCAGACCGATGCCGGGGTGCGGCAGCAATTGGAGGGGAACCCCCGGCGAATCCTCCACGGCCCCTTTAACGAGCTGTTCCCCTGCGCCATCGATCCCCAGGCCCGGGAGCTGGCCGCCCTGCGCTACCGGCAGGCAATCGGGCTGGCCCGGGATTACGGGGCGGGCAAGGTGGTGCTTCACGCCGGCTTCAACCCCTGGCTGTACTACCCGGAGTGGTTCCGGGAGCAGTCTGCCGAATTCTGGCGGGACTTCCTGATGGATGACCCCGGGGTGGAGCTCGTGCTGGAAAACGTGCTGGAGCAGGAGCCGGAGTGGATTACGGATATCCTCCGGGCTGTGGATTCTCCCCGGCTGCGCCTTTGTCTGGATGTGGGCCATGTGAATGCCTACTCCCCGGTGGGGGCCGCGGAGTGGCTGCGCCGGTGCGCTCCCTGGATTTCCCACTTCCACCTGCACAACAACAACGGCACCCGGGATGCCCACGACCCCCTGTTCCGGGGCAGCATTCCCATGGAGGAGCTGCTGACTCTGGCTGGGGAGCTTTGCCCGGAGGCAACCTTCACCCTGGAGCTGCCCGACGCGGAAAACTCGGCCCGGGAGCTGATGAAGTTAATTGACAATTAAGGAATCCCTTTGGGATGGAAATAGATAATCGCGCATATCAGCTTGACGCAGCAAACCGGCAAATTGGTGTTTGTAAATTATACGCTGTCATTGCGAGCCAGTGCGCACACTGGCGTGGCAATCCCCCGGATGAATGGAACCAGGTTACGATTTCCACCAAGAACCGTAACAATCTCCATTTTCCAGGGCACTTTTCGATACATTTTCCCTCTAACCGGGGGATTGCCACACCAGCGTGCGCGCTGGTTCGCAATGACAGTTCTTTTTTAGTGTGCCAAACAACAAATTGTCGCTTCTTTTATTGGAGAATTGCAAAATGCTAAGGAGGCGTTTGAATATGAATTTGCAGCAATGGATTGATTCCGTGGGACCTCTGGATGCGGCTGCCATGGCGGCGGCCCGGGAGCGGCAGGCCATGCTTGCCAAGCCTCCCGGAAGCCTGGGACGGCTGGAGGAGCTGTCCATTCAGCTGGCCGGCATCACCGGCCAGATACAAAACAGCATGGACAATCAGCACCTTCTGGTGTTCGCTGCGGACAACGGCGTGGTGGCCGAGGGCGTGGCCAGCACCCCCCAGGTGGTGACGCTGCAGCAGACCGTGAACCTCACCCGGGCCAAGACCGGCGCTTCTGCCCTGTGCGCTCACTTCGGCTGCGGGATTACCGTGGTGGATGTGGGCGTTATGTACGATGTGCCGGAACCGAAGGTCGTAAACCGGAAAATCGCCTACGGCACCGCGAACCTGGCCAAAGGGCCCGCCATGACCAGGGAGCAGGCGGAAAGAGCCATTCTCACCGGCATCGAGGTGGCCCGGGATACCCCGGCGGATGTGCTGGGTGTGGGGGAAATGGGCATCGGCAACACCACAACCTCCTCGGCGGTGCTCAGCGTGCTGCTGAAGCTTCCCGTGGAGGAGGTCACCGGCCGGGGCGGCGGACTGACGGACGAGGCCTTCCAGAATAAAAAGCAAGTCATCCGTCGGGCGATTCAGCTGAACAATCCCGACCCCAAGGATCCCATTGACGTACTGGCCAAGGTGGGCGGCTTCGATATTGCCGCCATGTGCGGCGCCTTTATCGGCGCGGCGGCTACCCGCAGGCCCGTGGTGATTGACGGGTTTATCTCCGTGGCGGCGGCGGTGTGTGCCGTGCGGCTGTGCCCCAATGTCCGGGAATACCTGGTGCCCAGCCACGCCTCCTTCGAGATCGGCTACGCCAAGGCTATGGAGGACCTGGGGCTGCAGCCTATGCTGCTGCTGGGTATGCGGCTGGGAGAGGGCAGCGGATGCCCTCTGGCCTTCCAGATTCTCTCCGCCGCCTGCGGTGTGATGAACGGCATGGCCACCTTCGACCAGGCGGGCATCAACGATGATTACCTGGAGGAGCTTCGTCAGGGGGACAAATTCACCGTGGAGAAGAAGCCATGATTGTTTTCATTTCCGGCGGGGCCAAGAACGGGAAATCCTCCCTGGCCCAGGAGCTGGCGGTGAAGCTGGCCCGGGGCGGGAAACACTATTATGTGGCCACCATGATTCCCGTGGACCAGGAGGACCGGGACCGGATACGCCGCCATGTGGCGGACCGGGCCGGACTGGGTTTTGAAACGGTGGAGTGCGGGCGGAATCTGCCCGCCTGCCTGGACCGGGTGGACCGGAGCGCCTCCTTCCTCTTAGACAGCACCACGGCCCTGCTGATGAACGAGCTGTTCGACCCGGAGCAGGATTACGCGCTGGACCCGGCAGCCCCGGAGCGGTGCCGGGAGGACCTTCTGCGCTTTGTCCGCGGTGTAGCCAATGTGGTGGTGGTCAGCGACTACATCTATTCCGATGCCCAGCGGTATGATGAAATTACGGAAACCTACCGCAGGGGGCTTGCGGACATGGACCGCAGCCTGGCCGCCGTCAGCGACACCGTGATTGAGGTGTCCGCGGAACAGGTGATCGTGCACAAGGGGGTTATGCCGCAATGAAAATCTATCTCCACGCCTTTGCCATGTGCCAGAGCATGTTCTGCGCCATTCCCTGCCCCTGGCAGGTGTGGGACGAGAAGGCAAGGGACAAGATGCTGCTGTTTCTGCCCCTGGTGGGTTTGGAGATCGGGGCACTGTGGGCGATGCTTGCCTGGGTCTGCGGGTTCTTTGGGGTTTCCGGGCCGGTTCGGGCGCTGGTATTGGCGGCCTTTCCCTATCTCGCCACGGGATGCATCCACTTAGACGGCTTCATGGATGTGACCGATGCGGTGAAGTCCTGCCGCAGCCCGGAGCGCCGCCGGGAGATTCTGAAGGATTCCCATGTGGGCTCCTTCGCGGTGATCTACCTGGCCCTGGTGCTGCTGGCTCAGTTTGCCCTGTTTCAGGCAGGGGATGGGCCGGTGTGGGTTCTGGTTTTGATTCCGGGGGTCAGCCGGTGCTGCTCTGCCCTTGCGGTGGAGCTGCTCCCCCCCATGTCCACCAGCCAGTATGCCCAGCGGGAGAAAAATCGGGTGAACATCGCCCTGATTCTTACGATGCTGCTGCTTATTGTGGGGGCGGGGTTTCTGCTCTTCGGGAAATACGGCTTTGCTATGGCGGGGTGTCTTGCGGGCTACGGTCTGGCCCTTCGCCGGGGCTATCGCTCCCTGGGCGGCATGAACGGCGACATCGCGGGCTGCAGCCTGACTTTGGGAGAGCTGGCCGCCGTGGCCGTCTGGGCGCTGCTGTAGCGCGGCAAATTGTTGTTTACAGGTGCGCGCCAAATAAAACGCTGTCATTGCGAGCCAGTGCGCACACTGGCGTGGCAATCCCCCGG
>JBJEYY010000257.1:0-5510 GCA_051887095.1 Faecousia sp.
TAACCGGGGGATTGCCACACCAGGCTGCGGCCTGGTTCGCAATGACAGGTAATTTTCAGCACACCCTTTCAAACACCAATTTTCCGCTTTATTGGGTCCGCTGGCAGCGGTTGTGGATTCTCGCTAGGAAAGGGCATCGTTTTTCTACGGAAATTCATTTGCCATTTTCGACTTTTTTGGATATAATAAAGGAGCTGCCGCGGCGGCTCCATTATTTTTGGGGGAGAGATGGGGAAATGATCCGGAATTTGAATCAGGTAAGCTTTCAGCGCTACGGCGCCGTGCTTTCCGAGCGCACCAAAAACGGCAGAAGCGGGGAAACCGTCCGGCAGCTGGAGCTGGGGGGAATCCCCGGAGAGGCGGAGGTGTTCCGGGCGAAATCCGAGGTGCGGCTGCGCAGCGCAACGGTTCTGGCGGTGCTCTCCGTGAGTCTGGACGGGGAGAACTTTGAGCATTTCTACCTGGACAAGCCCGCAGCATTGAGCCGGGGGGTCCTCTTTGCCCTGAGCCCCTTCGTCAGCAAGGCGACGGTGACCATGTCCTATTCCCAGGAGCCGGAGAATCTGGGCAAGCGCACCATGGAGCACCTGCGATTGGAGCACCGTCAGCGGGTGGAGGGCATCTACACCTTTTTCTACCAGGAAAAGGAGCAGGGTTTCCTGTTCCCGGGAGAGTCCCACCCCATGCCGGAGCTGACCTATGTGGACCGGGGGGAGCTTCACAGTGTAGTGGATGGAAAGGACTTGCTGCTGAAGCAGGGAGATCTGGTGTTCTACGGCCCCAACCAGTGGCACATGCAGTACGCGGACATCGGGGTGGCCCCCCGGTTTGTGACCATCTCCTTTGATGTGGGCGGAGGGGACCTGACCCCGCTGCTAAACCGCAGCTTCACCGCCACCCCGAACGTGACCCGGCTGCTGGAGCAGATGCTCATCGAGCAGGAACGGATGGATCTGTTTTCCCGGGACATCATCCTATCCCAGCTGAATCTGCTGCTGCAATACCTGCTGCGGGACGCGGCGGGCTCCGGAAACCGGAAGCTGCAGACCGTCAACGCCGTCCACAGCGAGAACGAGATCATCCGCAGGGCCCAGCAGTTCATCACCACCCACATCCGGGAGAAGCTGTCGGTGCCCATGGTGGCGCAGCAGGTGGAGGTGAGTCCCAGCTATCTCACGGCCCTGTTTCATAAGAATCTGCAGATTTCCCCGGGGGAGTACATCCGCCGGATCAAGCTCCAGGAGAGCAAGCAGATGATCCGGGAGAACAACCTGACCTTCACGGAGATCGCGGCCCAGCTGCAATACTCCACGGTCCACCATTTCTCCCGGCAGTTCAAGGAAAAATTCGGAATTACACCCACGGAGTATGCCAAATCCGTAAGGTGAGGATGGATGAATTGACAATTAACAATTGACAATTATGGTATCCTCTCGTGATGAGATGGTTTCGACAAATTGGTGTTTGTAATACTCGTTCCAAGTTTTCTGTCATTGCGAACCAGTGCGCACACCAGTCTGCGGACTGGTTCGCAATGACAGGTAATTTGGGACGCATCCCTGCAAACACCAATTTATCGATTTGCGCGCGGGAAACAGGAGGAAATCGGATGGAGATTCGGGTATTATGCGTGGGCGACGTGGTGGGCGGTCCGGGGATGGAGCGGATCCGGCGGAGTCTGCGCAAACTGAAAAACAGCCTGGGGGCGGATTTCGTCATCGTCAACGGGGAGAATGCCAGCGTGGTGGGCATCACCCCGGACCAGGCGGGGGACATTCTGGACGCCGGGGCGGATGTGATCACCCTGGGCAACCACTCCTTCGGCAAGCGGGAGATTGTGAGGTATCTGGAAGACAGCAGCCGGATTCTCCGGCCTGCCAACTACGCCCCCCAGGCTCCCGGCAGGGGCTGGGCGGTTTATGAAAGCCGTTTTGGAGACGTGGCCGTCATCGACCTGATCGGCCGGTGTGCCATGGACTACACCCCGGACAACCCCTTCCTGCTGATTGAGAAAATACTGAAAAAGATTACCGCAAAGATCATTCTGGTGGAGATCCACGCCGAGGCCACCTCCGAGAAGCTGGCCATGGGGTATCTGCTGGACGGAAGGGTCAGCGCGGTGTGGGGCACCCATACCCATGTGCCCACGGCGGATGAGCGGGTGCTGCCCAAGGGTACGGGCTACGTGACGGATCTGGGCATGACCGGGCCCCGGGAATCGGTGTTGGGCATCCGGCCGGACCTGTCCATTGCCAAATTCCGGGGGGATCTGACGGAGCGCTACCGCTGGGCCGACGGCCCAGCCAAGCTGGAGGGGGTGCTCTTCACCATCGATGCCTCCTCCGGAAAATGCCTCCGGGCGGAAAGGATTGACCAATGGGATTGAAGCTTCTCCACAGCGCCGATTGGCACTTGGATTCCCCTTTCCGGGGGTTCGACCGGGAGCGGGGCGAGGTTTTGCGCCGGGAGAGCCTGGAGCTTCCCGGGAAAATCGCGGACATCTGCCGCCGGGAGGGGTGCGATTTGCTGCTCCTGGCCGGGGATATTTTTGACGGCAGGCCCACAAGGGAATCCCTGGACGCTCTGAAAAACGCCCTGGAGGAGGCGGCAGTTCCTGCGTTTCTCACTCCGGGAAACCACGATTACGGCACTTTTTGGCAGTCGGAGCGGTGGCCCGGGAATCTGCATGTTTTCTCCGGGGACTGGCAGAGCGTTTCCCTGCCAAACCTGGACTGCCGGGTGTGGGGGGCGGGCTACGGCCAGATGGACTGCCCGGGGCTTTTGGAGGGCTTTTCCGCCCAGGGGCCGGAGAAGTACCAAATCGCCCTGGTTCATGGGGATGCCGTGACCCCCGGTTCCCCCTACTGCCCCGTGACGGCGGCCCAGGTGCGGCAAAGCAATCTCAAGTACCTGGCGCTGGGCCATGTGCACCAGGCCGGGTCCTTCCGGGCGGGGGACACCCTCTGCGGCTGGCCCGGATGCCCCATGGGCCGGGGCTGGGACGAGACCGGGGAGAAGGGCGTGCACATCGTGAATGTGGAGGACCGGGCGGAAATCACCTTCCGGGCCGTCCCCGGCATTCGCTTTTATAAAATGGAGGTTCCCGCCGAAGAGCTGGAGGACCGGCTCCCGGCGGGGCAGACCCGGGACTTTTACCGCATCACCCTCACCGGAGAGGGGGAGGGGGAAATTTGCCTTCCCGGAATCCCCAACCTGTGGCTGAACGATCAGCGGACGGCCCCCGGGGATCTGTGGGCGCTGGCCGGGGAGGACACCCTGGAGGGGGTGTATTTCCGCCTTCTGCGGGAGCAGGCGGAGGCCGGGGACACCGCCGCGGCGCTGGCCGCCCGGATCAGCCGGGATCTGCTTAAGGGGAAGGAGGTGGCGCTGCCGTGAAGATCTTACAGATGACGGCAACCTTCGGCAAGCTGGAGCACGAAACCCTTCGCCTGGAGCCGGGGCTGACGGTGATTCAGGCCCCCAACGAGTGGGGCAAGAGCACCTGGTGTGCCTTCCTATGCGCCATGCTCTACGGCCTGGACACCCGGGCCAAGTCTACAAAAGGCGCCCTGGCGGACAAGGAGCGCTATGCCCCCTGGTCGGGAAGCCCCATGGAGGGGCGGCTGGAAGTCGAGTGGCAGGGAAGACCCATCACCATCGAGCGCCGCACCCGGGGCCGGGTGCCCCTGGGGGAGTTCCGGGCCTACGAAACCGACTCCGGAATTCCCGTGCCGGAGCTGACTGCCGCGAACTGCGGGGAAATGCTTACGGGAGCAGAGCAGTCCGTATTCCGCAGGGCGGGGTTTCTCCGGCTGGCGGACCTGCCCGTGACCCAGGACGAGGCCCTGCGCCGCAGGCTCAATGCCCTGGTGACCACCGGGGACGAGAGCGAAGAAACCGCCCTTTTGGAGCAGAAGCTCCGGGATTTGAAGAACAAATGCCGCTACAACCGCTCCGGGCTGCTACCCCAGGCGGAGGAGCAGCGGCGGGAATTGGAGCGGAAGAAGCAGGAGCTGGAAGCCCTTGCCCGGGAGCAGGAGGAGCTTCTTGGCCGCCTGCAGGAGCTGGAGCTGACCCGGGAAGCTCTGGAAAATCACCGGGCCGCCCTGGTCCTTGCCGAAGCACGGCGGGTGGAGGCCCTGCGCCGGGAGGCCCAGCGGGAGCTGGAGCTGGTTTCCGCCCGGCGGGAAACCCTGGAGGCCCTGAATCCCAATGGCGAGGAGGCCCGACAGAAGCTGGATGCCCTCCAGGCCATCCGGGAGGAGTGGCGGGTGCTGCGGCTGGAACGGGAGAAGATGCCCCGGAAGGGCGATGTGCCCCCGGCCTTCCTCCGGCACGGAGCGGAGCGAAATCTGGAAGCGGACGCTGCCCGCTATGGAAGGCTGAAGCCCCTGGCGGTGCTGTGCGCGCTGGGCGCTTTGGCGGCACTGATGGCCGGGGCTGCGCTGGCGGTCTGGGGCTGGCCGGTGCCCGCGGGGATCTGTCTGGGCGCGGGCGTTCTGGGTCTGGCGGGGGCGCTGTGGTGCGCCGTCGGAGTAAGAGTCCTGCGGCGGGAATACGGCTCCGGGAATCCGGAGCAGTGGCGGCGGGATTTGGAGCAATACGGTCGGGCCTGCCGTCTGGAGGAGCGAAGCGCCGCGGTGCGCAAGCGTGCCGAGGAACTCTGGGGCGACATCCCCCCGGAGGAAGCGGAACGGGAGTGGCGGAAGGATTTGGAACTTCAGCGGGATCTGGACAGCGCCCGCTTTGAGGAGCGGCGGTGCCGTGACCGGCTGGCCGCCCTGGGTCCGGCCCGGGAGGCGGCAGAGCCTGCCCGGGAGGACAGTCTGACCCTGAGCCAGGAGGACACGGAAGCGGCTCTGGCGGAAACGGCCCGGGAGCGGGGACGGCTTCAGAATCTGCTGGGCCAGTGCCAGGGGGGTATGGAAGCCCTGGGCACGGCGCGGCGGCTGGACGATCTGCTCACCGGGGCGAACCGGAGAATTCGGGAGCTGGAGGATACCTACAGCGCCCTGAGCCTGGCCCTGGACACCCTGAGTCGGGCCCGGCAGGAGCTGCAGCGGCGGTTCGCTCCCCGGATCACCCGGCGTGCCGGGGAGCTCCTGGCCGCGCTGACGGATGGCCGGTATGAAAGGCTCAGCTGGGGGGAGGATTTCTCCCTGGCGTCAGGGGCCAAGGGAGAGGACACCCTCCGAAACGCCCTGTGGCGCAGCGACGGCACGGCGGATCAGCTGTATTTGGCCCTGCGGCTGGCGGTGGCGGAGGAGCTGACCCCCGAGGCCCCGCTGATTCTGGACGACGCCTTGGTGCGCTTTGACGATAAAAGGCTTGCAGCGGCTCTCAGGCTGCTGCAGGAGGAAGCGGAGCACCGCCAGGTGATTCTCTTCACCTGCCAAAGCCGGGAAAAGGAGCTGCTGGCAAGGATGCAGCGGGGTTGAACAGTGCGGCAAATTGTTGTTTGTCGAATAAACGCTGTCATTGCGAGCCAGTGCGCACACTGGCGTGGCAAT
>JBJEYY010000258.1:0-5454 GCA_051887095.1 Faecousia sp.
AACCGGGGGATTGCCACGCCAGTTTGCGAACTGGCTCGCAATGACAGCGTTTTTTCAGCTCGCCAAGCACCAATTTTCCTTCCCGGATATCAGCCCCCCGCGTGTGATCGCGGGGGGCTGGCGCTTACTTTACAGGCTCCAGTACGGCGAAGGACTGGGCGCCCAGGCGCAGAGTGTCCCCCTCCACCGCGGCATCGCCCAGGGCATAGATCACCCGATAATCTCTGTCCAGCTTCAGTTCCGCGCCGGACAGGGCGGGGTTCACCGCCAGCAGCAAACTGCCCCGCTTGTAGGCGAACAGGCGGCTGCCCGCCTCGGCGCTGTACACCGTAAAGGGGCTGTAGCTTTGCAGCTCCTCCCGGCTGTGGCGGAGTGCCGTCAGGCAGCGGACATGATTCAGCATGGAGCCCGGGTCCTTCTCCTGAGCCTCCACGGTGGGGGCATCCTCCGCAGGGTCCACCGGCAGGTACAGGTCCTCCGGCTTTCCTTCGGAGAAGCCCAGGTTGGGCCCCGCGCTCCACTGCATGGGGGTCCGGGAGCCGGTGCGGTGGTAGCCGCCCTCCTTGGTGGGGATGATCTGATAGCGCAGGCCGATCTCGTCGCCGTAGTAGATGTAGGGCGCTCCGGGCATGGTCAGAAGGAAGGCGTAGGCCAGCCGCCGCTCCCGGTCGGTCAGGTTGTAGGTTAAGCGCTTGGTATCGTGGTTGCAGGTGATGAAGCACCAGAGCCCCTTGCTCCGGGAGGCGTAGTATTTGGGCAGGTAGTCGGCCAGGAACGCAGACACATCCTGCTGGGAATCCGCCTTGAAATAGCTGTCGTCGGAGAGGATGTTCGCCTGTTTGTCCATCCGGTAGTGGCGCAGCAAGGAGCTGTAGCCGTTGCCGAACCAATCCAGGTAGAAGTCCATGTCAAACCCGCAGTTTAGCGACATAGTGGGCCCGTTCCACTCGGAAACCATGGCAGCCTCGGGGTACTCGGAATGCACCATGCCGTTTAAATCCCGCCAGACCTCCTGGGTGGAGTCCTTGTTGGGGGTGTCCTTCTTCACCAGACTGTCGGCCATGTCCACCCGGAAGCCGTCGCAGCCTAAGTCCAGCCAGAACCGCATCACATCCTTCATGGCCTCCCGGGTGGCCAGGGGGCCGGGATCGTTGACGCCCTGCTGCCAGCTCTGGGTAATCTCCCGGAAGCCGTAGTTCAGTGCCGGCTGGCACATGAAGAAATTGATGACGTAGGTGGCGTCCCGGGGCTTTTCCCCGCCCACGAAGCGCAGCCCGTCCGCGGGGGTGAAGGCGCTGTCGGTCCAGATGAACCGGTCGGAAAATTCGTTGCGCTCCTCCAGGCCGCTTTCCAGGAACCACTTATGCTCCTCGCTGGTGTGGCCCGCCACCAGGTCCAGAAGGACCCGGATGCCCTTCTCATGGGCAACCCGGAACAGCTCCTTCGCGTCCTCCAGGGTACCGTAGCGGGGGGCGACGGCCTTGTAATCCCGGACATCGTAGCCCGCGTCCTTGAAGGGGGAGTCGTACCAGGGGTTGATCCACAGGGCGTTGCACCCCAGGCTTTTGATGTAGTCCAGCTTCGACGTAATACCGGGAATGTCGCCGATGCCGTCGCCGTTGGTATCGCAGAAGGACTGGGGATAGATTTCATAAAATACCGCGTCTTTGAGCCAGGTTGCTGCCATTGCTTCATTTCTCCTTTTCTTCCGGCGAACCAGCGCCGGGATCATTCCAACGCGCACCGAACCAGGCAGACAAATTGGTGTTTACATGTACACGCCCCCAAAAACGCTGTCATTGCGAACCAGTCCGCAGACTGGTGTGGCAATCCCCCGGTTAGAGGGGGAACGGGACGAAAAGTACCCGTAAAAGTGGGTACCGTTGTTATTTTTGGTTGTAATCGTTACCTTGTTCCATTCAACCGGGGGATTGCCACGGAAGGCCTGCGCACCGGCTCGCAATGACAGTGTTTATTAGACAAACTCCCAATTTGCCGCTTTGCTGATTTGTCCATGTAAGCGCGTTTTCCTCTGAAATACTACCACATTTTTCCGGGATTATCAACCCCCGGTTCGATGCGGAAACCACATGTACGGCAGTGAAAACCGACAACCTGGCCAACAATTTGCCTGTTTGTGCAGCGTCGGATGTCCGGGGCGGGAATCTGGGCAGAATCACCAATAATAATGAAAATAATTGTTTAGAATCTCCAATTGCCCCGGGCTTGAAAATATGATAACATGTACGTATCCAGGTGGATTGCGTCTACTCCACAAAATAGGCGCCGTCCGCTAAAATGAAGGAGGATAAACACCCGTCGGACTCACGGTGCGGCAGTGTGGAGACCTGTCGTAATGCGTTCGCCGTTTTACCCGGCGTCCGCGAGGGCATACATTGAGGATTCAGTATGTCCGGAGTCAAGAAAGTATGGCAAGCTTAACCCTGAAGAACATCAAGAAAGTGTACCCGTTCAACGGCGACGACGCCAAGCAGAAAAGGAAGAAGAAAAAGGGTGACGAGCCCGAGAAGAAGAACAACCTCCAGATCACCGATGAGGGCGTTGTGGCGGTTCAGGAGTTCAACCTGGACATTGCTGACAAGGAGTTCATCGTTCTGGTCGGCCCCTCCGGCTGCGGCAAGACCACCACCCTGCGTATGATCGCCGGTCTGGAAGAGATTTCCAGCGGTGAGCTGTACATCGGCGACCGTCTGGTCAACGACGTGGCCCCCAAGGACCGTGATATCGCCATGGTCTTCCAGAACTACGCCCTGTACCCCCACATGACCGTGTACGACAACATGGCTTTCGGCCTGAAGCTGCGCCATACCCCCAAGGACGAAATCGACAAGAAGGTTAAGGAAGCTGCTGAGATCCTGGACATCACCCAGTACCTGGGCCGTAAGCCCAAGGCTCTGTCCGGCGGTCAGCGTCAGCGTGTGGCCATCGGCCGCGCCATCGTGCGTGCTCCTCAGGTCATGCTGATGGACGAGCCCCTTTCCAACCTGGACGCCAAGCTGCGTAACCAGATGCGTGCTGAGATCATCAAGCTGCGCGAGCGGATCAACACCACCTTTGTTTACGTTACCCACGACCAGACCGAGGCCATGACCCTGGGCGACCGGATCGTCATCATGAAGGACGGCTTCATCCAGCAGATCGGCACTCCTCAGGAAGTGTTCAACCATCCCTACAACCTGTTCGTCGCCGGCTTTATCGGCACTCCTCAGATGAACCTGTTCGACGCCAAGCTGGTTAAGAACAATGGCAAGTACGCTGTGGAGCTGGCCAACATCACCGTGGAGCTGTCCGACGAGAAGCAGGCCAAGCTCTCCGCCAACAACGTGGAGCCCCAGGACATCGTTCTGGGCGTCCGTCCCGAGCACATCGAGCTGGCCGACGAGGGTGTCGATGCCAAGGTCGACGTGTCCGAAATGATGGGCTCCTCCGTGCACCTGCACGTCACCGCCATGGGCCGGGACGTGGTGCTGGTGGTTTCCACCATGAACATGACCGGCGCCGAGGTTGCCGCCCTTACCGGCGGTGCCAATGTGAAGTTCAACTTCACGGGCAATGTCTGCCACGTGTTCAACAAGGAAACCGGCATCAACCTGGAAGCCTGATTGAAAACCTAGAAACCCGCCTGTACCGGTTGGTACAGGCGGGTTTTTCAGCGGATGGGGCATTTTACTGTCATTGCGAACCAGTGCGCACACTGGTTCGCAATCCCCCAAGGTTTTAGGGCGGTTTTCGTTCCGCTTCCCCTCTAACTGGGGGATTGCCACACCAGCGTGCGCGCTGGTTCGCAATGACATAAAATTTGAGGCGCACACTTTCAAGCAACAATTTACCTGTGTGTACCCTGGAAGAACACGGCCAGCATGCCCGGGCCCACGTGGGAGCCGGTGAAGGGCTCGTGGGGGCAGATAATCAGCTCCTTGGGCGCCCGGATGGCGGTCAGAGCTTCGGCCAGAGCCTGGGCATCCTCGGGGCAGTCTCCGTGGGAGATGGCCAGGAGTCCCACTTCTCCCTGGGGCAGATGCGCCGCGTACTGCTCCGCCAGGGCGGCGATGGCCTTCTTCCGGCCCCGGACCTTGCTCAGGGCGGTGATATGTCCGGTGGGGTCCCCCCAGAGGATGGGCTTGATGTTCAGCACCGTGCCGATGGCTGCGGTGGCCCCGCTGACCCGGCCGGTACGCTTCAGGCAGTTCAGGTCGTCCACGGTGAAGAACTGGAGGGTGTGCATGACCTCCTGGTCCAGAATTTCCCCGGCCTCGGCGGCGGTCTTGCCCTCGGTGCGAAGCTGGGCGGCCCGGACGGCCAGCAGCCCCGTGCCGAAGCCCGCGCCCAGGGAGTCCACCACCCGGACGGTATGGCCGGGGAACTCCTCCATCAGCTCCTCCGCCGCGATTCGGGCGGCCTGGATGGTACCGCTGATGCCCGAGGACATGCCCACATACACCACGTCCCGCCCTTCCTCCAGAACGCTGCGGAAGGTGGTCTCGAACAGGTGGGAATTTAAAAGCGTGGTTTTTATCTGGGCTCCGGCGCGGAGCCTGTCATAGTAAGCGTGGCTGTCGAAGGCGTCAATATCCCCCTCATACTGCAGATGCTCGCCGTCCATGGTGTAGCTGCAGGGCAGCACCCGAATGTCATACGCCTTCAGAATCCGCCCGGGCAGATTGGAAGCGCCCTCCGTAAAAACTGCAAATGCCATTTTCTGTTCCTCCTGTTCCCCGGCTGGCGGGGTCTTTCTTTTTTTGCCTATCGGTTTCGCTCAGCAAAGCGACAAATTGGTGTTTGTAGGTGTATGTCCCAATTTTGCTGTCATTGCGAACCAGTCCGCTTAAGTGGTGTGGCAATCCCCCAACTTTTCAGGACGCTGCAGTAGACGTTTTCCCCGTTTTTCTGAGTTCTCGGAAAATCCGGGGGATTGCCACGCCAGTGTGCGCACTGGCGTGGCAATGACAGCATATATTCGCCAAACTCCCAATTTGTCGGGCTGCTGAGCAAAATCGATAAGCGCTTTTTTGGCCGGGGCCAATGTTCTGCCTCCATTATACCGGTTGAATCCGGATTCGTAAAGGAAAATCCCCGACAAAAGGCCAAATTCGCCCAATTCGTCCCCTCGGAACCGGGAAATTCTACCCGGTGTCGAACTCTACCGCCGGTAGAGTCAGGTTTTTTTTTTGACCTCCAACCCAGGAAAATCCGCCCAAATCCCGACGGATTGCCGCTGCCCTCTTGCAAAACCGCCCCCGGGGGAATATAATAGGCGCAGTCAAACAGAAACGGAAGGAAGATAAATTGTTGTTTAGCGTAGCAAAAAACGCTGTCATTGCGAACCAGCGCGCACGCTGGTGTGGCAATCCCCCAAGGTTTTAGACCGCTTTTCGTTACGTTTCCCCATTTTACCGGGGGATTGCCACACCAGGCTGCGGCCTGGTTCGCAAT
>JBJEYY010000259.1:0-5401 GCA_051887095.1 Faecousia sp.
TCTAACCGGGGGATTGCCACACCAGCGTGCGCGCTGGTTCGCAATGACAGCGTTTGTTGGTACGCAAAACAACAATTTGTCAGCTTACGGTTCTTCAAGCTTTTATTCACAAATTGGTCGAATTTTGTTTTCAAATCCGTTATTTGCTGTTCAAAACCGGAAGATAATTTATAAACAGAAAGGTTGCGGAAGCCGTGAGCCGCTTCCTTTCCACTCAAGTAGATCCTCTTTTCTACCTCTCTTCTTTCCAATCCTTTTTGCAGAAAACCCCCGCTGCTTTTGTAGCAGCGGGGGTTTTCTCGGTTTTCGACAGTTAACGCAGACGTTCTGCCAGGGTGGAGATGAAAAGCTTGTTGGAGGGCACCCGTTCCGCCCGGGGGAAATAGATCCGCCACATGACCGGATCCCGGTGCTGCCAGGCGTCCAGAATGGTGCTGCGGATGGAATGCTCCACCGCCCGGCAGTCCATGCTGCCGAAGCGCTCCGCCACCTTGGGGTACACCTCCTTGGACAGGCTCTGGGAGGGGCTTTGGGAAAAATAGGGAATCGCCTCACTCAGGTGCCTGTAGCCGATCCGATGGACAGGACAGTTCAGATCATGGAGCATTTGGATGGTTTGCTCCTGCTTTGTCAGATTGAAATTCTGAAAGTTTCCTTGCATAATCGGTTCTCCTTTCTGTTTCCGGAAGAATAGTATCATAGGGGCAGGAAAAATTGCAACATAGGGAAATCGAGAATTTCACAGGAAAACCGAAAGATTTGACACAATTCCCCAAATTATGACCCTGTTTTTTCCCTGACGGAGGGAGGATAACGACAGCATCGGACCGAAGCACGAAGCAGACAATGATAAATTGTTGTTTACACTACATGTTCCAAATAATCTGTCATTGCGAACCAGTCCGCAGACTGGTGTGGCAATCCCCCAGTTGAAAGGAACCAAGTAACGATTACCACCAAAAATCGCACATCTCTCACTCTTCAGGGTGCTTTTCGGTACATTTCCCCTCTAACCGGGGGATTGCCACGCCAGTGTGCGCACTGGCTCGCAATGACAGCGTTAATTTGGCTAAACAACAATTTAGCTGAGCAAATCGGCTCCGGGGAGGCGGGGGTGTGCCGTTTTGTGGTCAGGCATCCTTGGGGCAGTAGTCCAGAATCAGCTGAGCGATCTTGGTTTTGTGGACGATGTAGCTGGCGTGGCCCTCTCCGGGGAGGATTTTCAGGGTGGAATGGGGGATGCTTTCCGCGATGAAGCGGGTGTCCGACTCCACCACCAGATCCTTGCTTCCAGCCAGCACCAGGGTGGGGATTTCGATGGCGCGAAGCTGCTCCGCGGAAATGTGGGGCTCCCGGAGCATCAGCTCAAACAGAGGGTTCCGGTGCAGGAAGTTCAGCACCCGGAAAACAAGGGCCAAAGGCTTGGACACCGCGTCGGGCCGGGTGTTGGCTCCGCTGATGATCATCCGGTCCAGAAGCCCGGGATGGGCGCTGGCCAGAAGCAGCCCGATGATGCCGCCGTCGCTGAAGCCGTAGTAGGTGACGTTGGTTAACTCCAGGGCCTCGATAAACCGGTACACATCCTCGGCCATGTCCGCGTAGTGAAATTCCTCCACCTTCTGGCTCTGGCCGTGGCCCCGGCTGTCCAGCAGATAGCAGGTGAAGCGGGAGGACAGCAGCTCGGCGGCTTCCTGAAAAATCTCGTGGGATTCGCCGTTGCCGTGGATCATTACCAGCGGGGCACCGGTGCCCACCACTTCATAGAATAGATTGACGTTGTTGACGGTGATTTGCATAGGTGTTCCTCCTTTTTTGTCATCATACCATCTTTCCATCCCGATGACAAGCGGGGAGAAAAGAGTTTTGCAGGATAAATGTTGCATTTTTCCCGGTAAAATGCTATACTGAACCAATACATAATCCCGGCCGCTGACCGGAAGAGAAGTACGATAAATTGTTGTTTAGCGCACTTAAAAAGAAGCTGTCATTGCGAACCAGTCCGCAGACTGGTGTGGCAATCCCCCAAGGTTTTAGGCCGCTTTTCGTTACGTTTCCCCATTTTACCGGGGGATTGCCACACCAGCGTGCGCGCTGGTTCGCAATGACAGATAATTTGAAACGTGTAGTGTAAACAACAATTTATCTGTCCGCCGCGAAGGAATGTTTCAAAATAGCGGTGAGCGTACAATTCGGAGGTAGTTATGAACATCATTATTGCCGGAAACGGAAAGGTGGGCTCCACCCTGACCCGCCTGCTTTCCGCCGAGGGCCACGATGTGACCCTGATTGATACCAATCCCAACGTGCTGGAGGAATCCCTGGAGCAGTATGACGTGATGGCAATCTCGGGCAACTGCGCCTCCATGAACAGCCTGATCCAGGCGGGGGTCCGGGAGGCGGATCTGCTGATCGCGGCCACCGACGCGGACGAGATAAACCTTCTGTGCTGCACCACCGCCCACTATCTGAATCCGAAGCTGCACACCATTGCCCGGATTCGGGACCCGGAGTACACCGAGCAGATTTTTACCATGAAGGACGTGTTCGGCCTGTCCATGACCATCAATCCGGAGAAGCAGGCTGCCCTGGAGATTGCCCATCTGCTCCAATACCCGGGCTTTTTGAAGCGGGACACCTTCGCCAAGGGCCGTACCGAGATTGTGGAGCTGCGCATCGACGCCGCCAGCAAGCTTTGCAACGTGGCGCTGAGCGACCTGAACACTGTGGCTAAATGCCGGGTGCTGGTCTGCGCGGTGCTGCGCAGCGGCACCGCCGTGGCTCCCAACGGCAACTTTGTCCTCCGGGAGGGGGACCGGATCTTCGTCACCGCCCCTGCCCAGAACCTGACCACCCTGCTGCGCAGCCTGGGCATCCTGACCCGCCGGGTGCGCCGGGTGATGCTCTGCGGCGGCGGCCGGGTCAGCTACTACCTGGCATCCATTCTGGACAAGCACGGGATTTCCGTGCAGATTGTGGAGAAGGATCTGGCCCGGTGTCAGGAGCTGTCCGCCCTGCTTCCCAACGCGGCGGTGATTCACGGCGACAGCACGGACCGGCTGCTGCTGGAAAGCGAGGGGCTTTCCGATACCGACGCCCTGGTGAGCCTGACGGGAATCGATGAGCTGAATATGATTACCTCCCTCTACGGCCAGAGCCGGGGGGTGCCCCAGGTGATTACCAAGCTGGGGCGGATGGAGAACCACGCCATGATTGACGCCCTGGCCCTGGGCAGCGTGGTCTGCCCCAAGGAGCTGTGCTGCAACAACATCGCCCGATATGTCCGGGCCATGCAGAACCAGACCGGCGCGGCGGTGTCCGTACATAGGATTGCCAACGGACAGGCGGAGGCGGTGGAGTTTTTGGTGGACGAAACAACCCTCCACTGCGACACGCCGCTGAAGGATATCCGGCTGAAAAACGACGTGCTGCTGGTGAGCATCACCCACGGCTCCCAGACGGAGATTCCCGGAGGCGATTCCTCCTTCACCCGGGGCGACACCATCGTGGTGGTCACCAGCGGCCAGGGAACCCTCCGCCAGCTGAACGATATATTCGCGTAGAAACGCGGATGGATAAATTGTTGTTTACAAGTGTGCACCAAATAAAACGCTGTCATTGCGAGCCAGTGCGCACACTGGCGTGGCAATCCCCCAAGGTTTTAGGGCCGTTTTCGTTCCGTTTCCCCATTTTACCGGGGGATTGCCACACCACTTAAGCGGACTGGTTCGCAATGACAGGAAATTTGAAATATATACTGTAAACAACAATTTTCCGTTCCGCAGATTATCGCTTACCAAGCACATAAGAGGATGCTATGAACTACAAAATGATGGGGCGGTTTGTCGCCCAGATATTGACCATCGGGGCTGTGTTTATGGTCCCGGCCCTGGGAATCAGCCTGTACTATGGGGAGCAGAAGGCCGCGTTCGCCTTCCTGGTGACCCTGGGGATTTTCGCGGCGGTCATCGGCCTGCTGTGGCTGACCTGCCGGAGCGCTCCCAGCGCCTTCTATGCCCGGGAGGGCCTGGTCTGCGTGGGTGTCAGCTGGATTGTGCTGAGCTTACTCAGCTGTCTGCCCTTCTACATCTCCCGGGAGATCCCCAAGTTCATCGATGCGTTTTTTGAGATCGTTTCCGGCTTTACCACTACCGGTGCCTCGATTCTGCCGGAGGTGGAGTCCCTGTCCTGGGGCATTCTGTACTGGCGCAGCTTCAGCCACTGGCTGGGGGGCATGGGGGTGCTGGTGTTCCTGCTGGCCTTTGCCCCCGGGGGCAGCAAGGGCCAGGGCTTTACCATGCATCTGCTCCGGGCGGAAAGCCCCGGACCCAATGTGGGTAAGCTGGTTCCCAAAATGCGGAAAACCGCCGGGATCTTGTATGTGCTCTACATCGCCCTCACCGCTGTGGATATTCTGCTGCTGGTCCTGGGGAAAATGCCTCTGCTGGAGGCGGTGTGCACGGCCTTCGGCACCGCGGGAACCGGCGGCTTCGGCGTGAAGAATGATTCCCTGGCAAGCTACTCGCCCTACATTCAGAATGTGACCACCGTGTTCATGATCCTGTTCGGCATCAATTTCAGCTGCTACTACCTGATCCTGATGCGGCAGGTGCGGGCCGTGTTCAAGGACGAGGAGCTGCGCCTATACCTGGGTGTCCTGATGGGCAGCATCCTGCTGATTACCCTGAATCTGCGGGGATTCTATTCCACCCTGGGGGAAACGCTGCGCCATGTGTCCTTCCAGGTGGCTTCCATCATGTCCACCACGGGCTTTGCCACCACGGATTTTGGTCAGTGGCCCGCCTTCTCCCAGAGCATTCTGCTGCTGCTCATGGTCATGGGCGCCTGCGCGGGCTCCACTGCCGGAGGCCTGAAGTGCGCCCGGGTGATGCTGCTGTTTAAAATCCTGCGGCGGAACATTCACCAGGTGCTCAACCACCGCCGGGTTCAGGTGATCCGGACCAACGGCCAGCTCACCGACGAGAAGATTCTCGACGGCGCCAACGCCTACCTGGCGGCCTATGTGATTATTCTGTTTTTCAGCTTTGTGGTGATCTCGCTGGACGGCTTTTCCATCGGAACCAATTTCAGCGCGGTGCTGGCCTGCTTCAACAACATCGGCCCCGGCCTGGAGGCGGTGGGCCCCGCCTGCAACTACGCCGGCTACAGTGTTCTGTCCAAACTGGTGCTGATTGTGGACATGCTGGCAGGGCGGCTGGAGATCTTCCCGATTCTGGTGCTCTTCTCCCACAGCACCTGGAAACGGCAGTAAAATGGCAAAGCGGGTGAAACTGTCAGAGCGATAAATAGTTGTTTGTACGTTTTTGCTGTCATTGCGAGCCGGTGCGAACACTGGCGTGGCAATCCCCCGGTTGAAAGGAACCAGGTAACGATTACCACCAAA
>JBJEYY010000260.1:0-5391 GCA_051887095.1 Faecousia sp.
ACCGGGGGATTGCCACGCCAGTGTGCGCACTGGCTCGCAATGACAGCGTTTTATTCAGTGCGCACTTGTAAACAACAATTTGCATATCTATGCACGGAAGGAGGGAAAACGTATGCGGCGGTGGATGGGGGTGCTGGCTCTGGGGCTGGCGCTTTGGACGCTCCAGGCGCTGCTTACGCCCAAGTATATGGAGCGAACCCCGGAGGGGGCGCTGATTGGGGAGTACTACCGGGAAACAGAAGGTCACGATGTGCTCTTTGTGGGGGACTGCGAGGTATATGAAACCTATTCCCCTGTGACGCTGTGGCAGGAATACGGCATTCCCTCCTGGGTGCGGGGCAGCGCACAGCAGACCGTGTGGCAGTCGTACTATCTGCTGGAGGAGATGCTCCGCTATGAAACCCCAAAGGTGGTGGTGTTCAATGTGCTGGCTCTGAAATACGACACCCCGGAGAGTACGGGAAGCGACACACGGCGGGAGGCCTACAACCGGATGACCCTGGATGCCATGAAATGGTCGGGGAGCAAATGGAGGGCGGTTTCTGCCTCTATGACGGAGCAGGAACAGCAGCAGGAGGGAATGCTCACCTATCTGTTTCCGATTCTCCGGTTCCACGACCGGTGGCGGGAACTGGGACGGGAGGATTTTACTTACCTGTTCCACCGGGAGGCTGTTTCCCACAACGGATACCTGATGCGCACCGAAGCGGTGCCCTTTGAGGGAGGCCTGCCGGAAGCGCCGCCCAGGCAGCTTACCTTCGGGGAAAACAGCTGGTACTACCTGGATAGAATGGAGGCCCTCTGCCGGGAGCGGGGGATTCAGCTGGTACTGGTGAAAGCGCCCAACCCCATGCCGGTATGGTGGGAATCCTGGGAGGATGCCATCCGGGACTATGCGGAGGAAAAGGGACTGCTCTACCTGAACGCCCAGGCGTGCCAGGAGGAAATCGGCATCGATTGGACCCGGGACACCTATGACGGCGGATATCATCTGAATGTGTATGGAGCGGAAAAGACCACCCGCTGGCTGGGAGGAATCCTGGCACAGCGGTGCGGCCTGCCGGACCGGCGGGACGAGCCGGAGACGGCGGCTCTGTGGGCGGAAAAGACCGCCCGTTATGAAAAAGACAAACAGGAGGCGGGAACATGAAACGATGGGTACTGCTTTTGCTTTGCCTGGCGCTGCTGTGCGCCGGGTGCGGGAGGGAAAAGAGGGAGGAGGATTTCCAGTTTATCTACCGGGAGGCGGAGATTGTCATGAACGCCGAGGCGGGGCCGGTGCTGTACCGGCTGGGAGAGCCTGTGCAGTGCACCCAGTCCCCAAGCTGCGCCTTTGAGGGGATGGACACCACCTATTACCACGGCGGGATCTATCTGACCACCGCAACCGTGGAGGGCACCGAGCGGATTATCCGGGCCTGGTTTGCCGACGACACGGTCCGCACCGGGGAGGGCCTGAAAATCGGGGACTCCCGGGACCGGGCAGAGGAGCTCTACGGCCCGGAGGGCTTCCGGGAGGATGGAATCTGGGAAGCGGTCCGGGGGAACACCCGGCTGGTGATCACCTTCGGAGAAGATATGGTGGACGGGATTATCTATGAAGTCGTTCATTTGGGAAAGGAGTAATTTGGGAAGCGTAAGGTGAATTTGATTTTGGTTTTTCTGGTGCCGGCACTGGTGAGTTCCGGGTGCGGTTCCCGGGAGAAAGTGCCGGAGGTGGGAGATTTTCCTTCGAGATGCCGGAAGGGTTCACGATTTCCGATGTGACCGATACAAGCTGCGCTGTGCTGGACGGGGAGGGCGCGGTGGTGAGCACGATTCGGCTTACGGATATCACGCCCTCCCAGCTTTGGGACGATGATGATGGCGCGCTGCCCCGTTACTTTAACAAGGTGGCCTACGGCTGTGAGTATTTCGGATGGAAGGGCGGCGACGAAGCCCATCCGCTGCACTATATCACGCTGTATTTTAGTGATCCCAATACGCTGGAACGACGGGAAGGCTATCGTGTCCTGTTTGTGAAGGACGGGGGCGTGTATGATATGGGGCTGGACAGGGAGAAGCTGGACGAGGATACGGTTACGGAATTCGAAGCAATTGCGGAGCGTCAGGGGGAAGAAGATTAGCGGCGGGAAGACAAATTGCTGTTTAACGCACTAAAAAAGGACTGTCATTGCGAACCAGCGCGCACGCTGGTGTGGCAATCCCCCAACAATTCAGAACGGTTTGTTAGGGCGTTTGTCCGTTTTTCGCAGATTCCGGAAGATCCGGGGGATTGCCACGCCACTTAAGCGCACTGGCTCGCAATGACAGTGTGTTTTTTCTAAACAACAATTCGTTTGACAGGTTCCGGGAGGCGATGCAAAAACCGGGCTGCCGATGGGGCAGCCCGGTGGGATTATGTATGGGATGGCTTTTCGATTTTTCCGATGGCACCGCAGCATCGGGGGTCTCCTTCCAGCCAGATGGCTTCGCAGATTATAGAGGGATTCCCGGGAAGCGGGGAAGCGGGCAGGGTGAAGGTGGGGGCCTGAGCAGTGGTTTTGTCGGCGCGATCCATCAGACGCCGGGGGAAATCCGCGCCGAAGACCCGGCAGAAATCCCGGTTCCCGGCAGGATCGGAAATAACCTCCCGGAGCCCCAGCTCCCCGGCGCCCATGGGCGAGGTGGAGAAGATATCCGAATCCCGGTTGTAGGAGAATACGATCTCCGGAATCGCGTCCAGCAGGAACCGGAACTTCTTCCGCTCGATCTGGATCAGGCGGAGCTGCTGGGCAGAGGCGGCTGTGATGTCCCGGCGGGAAAGCTCCCGACGCACCGCGTCCCGGTCCACGCTGTGGCGGCTCAGGGAAACGTCCGCCAGGGCCTGGGGAAGCCGGCTGTGGACCTCCTTCAGACACTCCAAAAGCAGGGGGTTGAAGGTGCCGCACCGGCCGTCCAGAATCATTTGCAGGGCGGTCTCGTGGGAGTAAGCCTCCTTGTAGCACCGGTCGCTGGTGAGGGCATCATAGACATCCGCCAGGGCCACTACCTGGGCGCTGATGGGAATGTCATCCCCCTGCAGACCGTCCGGGTAGCCGGTGCCATCGTAGCGCTCGTGGTGCCAGCGGCAGATGGCGTAGGCCGCCCGAACCAGGGGCTCGTCAGCGTGGACGGGAAGATTGGTCAGCGCTTTTGCTCCGTTGAGGGGGTGGGTTTTGATGATTTCAAATTCCTCGGCGGTGAGTCTGCCGGGCTTGTTGATGATCTCGTCGGGAATGGTTATCTTGCCGATATCGTGGAGAGCGGCGGCACTGCTGATCAGGGAGATGGTGTCCTCCGTCAGCATGTAGCCGTTGGTTTTTTGGGAAAGCTGCTTCAGAAGCAGCTCCGTAATGGTGGTGATGTGCAGAACATGCAGGCCGCTTTCGCCGTTGCGGGATTCCACAATGTGGCTCAGAATGGAAATCATCAGGTTCTTTGTCTTTTCCTTTTCATAGACCTGCTCGGTTACGATGTCCTCCAGACGCCGCTGCTTGGCGTACAGAAGGATGGTATTGTTTACCCGCTGACGGACAATCTCCGTGTCAAAGGGCCGCCCCATGAAATCCGAAACGCCCAGCTCATAGGCCCGGCGGATGATGGAGGGCGTGGTTTCCGAGGAAATCATGATGACCGGAAGGTCATCGATCCAGTGATTCTTGTTCATGTAGGCCAGAACACCGAAGCCGTCCATTTCCGGCATGACGATGTCCAGCAGCACCAGGGCAAAATCCCGGGCGTTTTGTTCCAGAATGGAAACCGCCTGGGCGCCGTCTTCCGCTTCCACAATGTCATAGCGCTCCGCGAGAATTTCCGACAGAAGCATCCGGTTGATGGGGGCGTCGTCAACAATCAGAATCTTGAAGCGGGTCTGGGTTGAAATGTTCACGGATAACACCTCGGTTTTCTCTGTTTGAAGGAGGGGAATTGTTGTTTACAGTACACGTTTCAAATTTGCTGTCATTGCGAACCAGTCCGCAGACTGGTGTGGCAATCCCCCGGTAAAATGGGGAAACGTAACGAAAAGCGGTCTAAAACCTTGGGGGATTGCCACACCAGTGTGCGCACTGGTTCGCAATGACAGCATTTTCTGGTTCGCAATGACATCATTTATTAGTACGCTAAACAACAATTTATATTACCTATGGTAAAGGATTTCACACCATATTATACACTGCTTTGGGCGCTATGGCAATAGGAAGATGCTCAGCTTTCGGGTTCCGGGAAGAGCTGCAGGACGGTGACGGCAAGCAGGGGGGAGAGGATCATGCCGCCGATGCCCCACAGGCGGAAGCCCACATACAGAGCGATCAGGGTTACCAGCGGGTCCAGGCCCAGATGCTTGCCCAGGAGCCGGGGCTCCAGCACAGAGCGGGTGATTGCCACCACCACATAGATCCCCAGAAGTCCCACAGCCTGGGCTATGTTGCCCTGAAGCAGGGAGATGAGACTCCAGGGCAGCAGCACGGACCCGGTGCCCAGCACCGGAAGGGCGTCCACCACTGCGGTAATCAGCGCCCAGAGGGGAGCGTAGGAGATCCCCAGCAGCAGAAACCCCAGCAGCAGAATGGCGAAGGTCACCCCCGAAAGCTGGAGCTGTGCCAGCAGCCAGCTGGAAACCGCCTTCCGGATCCGCCGGAGGGTATCCAGCAGGGGACGGAGCTTCTCCCGGGGAAACCGCCGGAGAAACCACTGCCGGAGCTTTGGCAGCTTGGCGCTGATCATGTAGCCGGAGATGATGGCCGTGAACAACCCCAGGGCGCTGCCGGGGATGTGGCCCAGGATGCTGCCTGCCAGCCCCAGCAGGTAACGCACCGCCTTGTCCACCAGGGCGGTTCCGTCGGAGAAAAAATCGGTAACGTTCTGCTGCAGCAGGGGGCGGATGCTCTGGGGCGCTTTGGTGCAGAGGGTCAGAAGCCACCCCTCCAGGGAGGATACGCCGGTTCTGGCGGTATCCTCCAAATTGGGAAGAATCCCCGCCAGCGCTCCCAGCTCCCGCACCAGCAGGGCAGCCAGAAGCAGCGTCAATATGGACAGCAGCAGAAATACGCCTGTGACCGCCAGGGCGGAGGCCGCCGCCCGGGGCAGGTGTAGATGCCTGCGCAGAAACCGGACCGAAGGCTCCGCGGCCAGAGCCAGGGCGGTTCCCAGAAGAAACGGGAAGCTCAGCGGCAGCAGAAACCGGATGACCAGCCAGACCGCCAGAAAGATGCCCAGAAGGGACAGCGTTTTTCGGGTTCCGGGCCGCATGGGGATTCCTCCTTTCCTTTTTGATTTGTTTGATGGCTCTGCTCAGAGGTGCGATAAATTGTTGATTACACTACACGTTCCAAATGTTCTGTCATTGCGAACCAGTCCGCAGACTGGTGT
>JBJEYY010000261.1:0-5337 GCA_051887095.1 Faecousia sp.
CCTTGGGGGATTGCCACGCCAGTGTGCGCACTGGCTCGCAATGACAGCGTTTTATTAGGCGTGCAAGCGTAAACAACAATTTATCGTTCCAGAGCATCCTCACCCGTTCCCCAGATTCACGGCCCGGTACTGGACGGCCTCGGCGATGTGCTGGGGTTGGATATCCGGGCTTCTGTCCAGGTCCGCCACGGTTCTCGCCACCTTCAGAATCCGGTCGTAGCTCCGGGCGGTGAGGCCCATGGCGTCGAAGGCATTCTTCATCAGCCCTGCGCTCTCCGCTGACAGGGCGCAGTACCGCCGCAGCTCCTCCGGCCCCATCCGGGCGTTGCATATCCCGTTTCCAAACCGGCGGTTCTGGATATCCCGGGCGGCGTTCACCCGCTTGCGGATTTCCGCAGAGGGCTCCGCCTCCTCCCGGCGGCGCAGGTCCTCAAAATGCACCCCGGGAACCTCCACCACAATGTCAATCCGGTCCAGCAGCGGCCCGGAAATCCGGCTGCGGTAGTTCTCCACCGCGAATTCCGAGCATTTGCACCGGCCGCTGGGATCGCCGTACCAGCCGCATTTGCAGGGGTTCATGGCGCATACCAGCATGAATTCGGCGGGATAGGTCACAGAGCCCGACACCCTGGAGATGGTCACGGCCCCATCCTCCAACGGCTGGCGCATCATATCCAGCGTATCCTTTCGGAATTCCGGCAGCTCATCCAGGAACAGTACCCCCTTGTGGGCCATGGAGATTTCCCCGGGCCTGGGGTTACTGCCTCCCCCGGCCAGACCCGCGTTGGAAACCGTATGGTGGGGCGAGCGGAAGGGCCGCCGGGTAATCAGCGGCTGCTCCCGGGTGAGCAGGCCCATCACCGAGTAAACTTGGCTGACCTCCAACGCCTCCTCCCAGGTCATGTCCGGCAAGATGGAAGGGAGCCGCTTGCTGAGCATGCTTTTGCCGGAGCCCGGCGGGCCGATGAGCAGTACATTGTGGCTGCCTGCCGCCGCCACCTCCAGAGCCCGCTTCACATTCTCCTGGCCCAGCACATCCTTGAAATCCGGCTCCTGCCGGAGCCCTCCTTCGGGAACCCACAGCGGCTCCTCCGCAAGCGTGATTTCCCCATTCAGAGCGGCAGCCAGTTCCCGGACGGTTTTCACCGGAATCACGGCGGGGCCCCGGGACAGCGTCGCCTCCGGCGCGTTCTCCGCCGGGACGAAAAGCCGCCGGATTCCCTCCCGCTTGGCGGCCAGGGCCATGGGCAGCACGCCGGAAACCGGCCGTATCGACCCGTCCAGACTCACCTCTCCCAGAAAGGCATCCGAAGACCCGGGCCGTTTGACGCTGCCCAGGGCGCACAGGATGCTCAGCAGGATGGGCAGATCGTAATGGGTGCCCGCCTTCTTCCGGCTGGCGGGGGCCAGGTTCACGGTGATCCGGCTCACCGGAAAGCCCAGGCCGCTGCTTTTGGCCGCCGCCCGGACCCGTTCCCGGGCCTCCTTCACCGCCGCGTCGGGAAGGCCCACAATATCAAAGCCCGGCAGTCCGTTGGAGATGTAGCACTCCGCCGTAACGGGGCTGCCCGATATCCCGCTGATGCCCAGGGTACGCACGCTGCAGATCATGGTTCCCCCTCCTACTCTTCTCATTTCCCATACATAATAGCCTATTCCCGCTGAAAAGACAACCTTTTTTTCCTGCCTCCGGTTTCCCCCGGAAACCCGTTTCTTTCCCCGGATTGTCCATAGATTTTTCAGAAATCCACCCATTCCCGCCTTTACAAACGGGCTGAAAAGTGCTATGATGTATCCGACAAAAATTGAATCCTTTAGGAGGTATTTCATTTTGGCAAGAAAATTCAAAACGATGGACGGCAATACCGCTGCCGCCCATGTCAGCTACGCCTTTACTGAGGTTGCTGGCATTTACCCCATCACTCCCTCCAGCCCCATGGCCGACAACGTGGATCAGTGGGCTGCCGCCGGCCGGAAGAACATCTTCGGCAACACCGTGAAGGTTGTGGAGATGCAGTCCGAGGCCGGTGCCGCCGGTACTGTTCACGGCTCCCTGGCTGCCGGTGCTCTGACCACCACCTACACCGCTTCCCAGGGTCTGCTGCTGATGATCCCCAACATGTACAAGATCGCCGGCGAACTGCTTCCCTGCGTGTTCCATGTGTCCGCCCGTACCGTGGCCGCCCAGTCCCTGAACATCTTCGGTGACCACTCCGACGTCTACGCCTGCCGTCAGACCGGCTTCGCCATGCTGGCCGAGACCAACGTGCAGGAGGTCATGGACCTGGGCGCTGTTGCCCACCTGGCCGCCATCGAGGGCCGCGTTCCCTTCATCAACTTCTTCGATGGTTTCCGTACCTCCCACGAGATTCAGAAGATCGCCATCTGGGACTACGACGACCTGAAGGAAATGGTGAACATGGACGCCGTGGACGCCTTCCGCAAGCACTCCCTGAACCCCGAGCGTCCCGCCATGCGCGGCTCCCACGAGAACGACGATATCTTCTTCCAGCACCGTGAGGCCTGCAACAAGTACTACAATGCTCTGCCCGCCGTGGTGGAGAAGTACATGGACAAGGTCAACGAGAAGCTGGGCACCGACTACAAGCTGTTCAACTACTACGGCGCTCCCGATGCTGACCGCATCATCGTGGCTATGGGCTCCATCAACGACGTGGCCGAGGAAGTCATCGACTACCTGAACGCCCACGGCGAGAAGGTTGGCCTGGTGAAGGTCCGCCTGTTCCGTCCCTTCTGCGCTGAGAAGCTGCTGGAGGCCATCCCCGCCACCGCCAAGAAGATCGCTGTTCTGGACCGCACCAAGGAGCCCGGCTCCCAGGGCGAGCCTCTGTACCAGGATGTGGTCATGGCTCTGGCCAAGGCCGGCCGCAATGATGTCACCGTGATCGGCGGCCGTTACGGCCTGGGCTCCAAGGACACCCATCCCGCCTCCGTGTTCGCCGTGTACGAAGAGCTCTCCAAGGACGCTCCCAAGCACGAGTTCACCGTGGGTATTGTGGACGATGTGACCCACCTGTCCCTGGAGGAGAAGCCCTCCCCCAATACTGCCGCGGAAGGCACCATCGAGTGCAAGTTCTGGGGTCTGGGCGGCGACGGCACCGTCGGCGCCAACAAGAACTCCATCAAGATCATCGGCGACCACACCGACAAGTACGTACAGGCCTACTTCCAGTACGACTCCAAGAAGACCGGCGGTGTCACCGTTTCCCACCTGCGTTTCGGCGACAACGCCATCAAGTCCCCCTACTACATCAACAAGGCGGACTTCGTGGCCTGCCACAACCCCTCCTACATCACCAAGGGCTTTAAGATCGTCCAGGACGTGAAGCCCGGCGGCGTGTTCCTGATCAACTGCCAGTGGAACATGGAGGAGCTGGAGCATCACCTGGATGCCGCTTCCAAGCGTTACATCGCCGAGAACAACATCCAGCTGTACACCATCAACGCCATCGACCTGGCCATCAAGGTGGGCATGGGCAAGCGTACCAACACCATCCTGCAGTCCGCCTTCTTCTCCCTGGCCAAGGTTATGCCCGCTGAGGAAGCCATCAAGTACATGAAGGACGCCGCCGAGCACTCCTACCTGAAGAAGGGCCGCGACGTTGTTGAGAAGAACTGGAACGCCATCGACGCCGGTGCCACCGCCTACGTCAAGATCGACGTGCCCGCCTCCTGGGCCACCGCCGAGGACAATAAGCCCGAGACCCAGCTGGAAGGCCCCGCCGACACCGTGAAGGTGGTCAAGAACATCCTGAATCCCATCGGCCGGATGGACGGCTACAGCCTGCCCGTCTCCGCCTTCGAGGATCTGCCCGACGGTCAGTTCCCCCTGGGTGCTTCCGCTTACGAGAAGCGTGGCGTTGCCGTCACCGTTCCCCACTGGGACGAGACCAAGTGCATCCAGTGCAACAACTGTGCCTATGTCTGCCCCCACGCCACCATCCGTCCCTACGCCCTCACCGCTGAGGAGGCTGCCGCCGTTCCCGCTGGCACCCGCCTGGTGGATGTGAAGGCCGGCAAGGGCAAGGGTGTCTACAAGTACACCATGGCCGTTTCTCCTCTGGACTGCATGGGCTGCGGCGTCTGTGTCGGCGTCTGCCCCACCAAGGCCATCACCATGGTTCCTCAGGAGCAGGAGCTGGGCGAGCAGCCCATCTGGAACCACCTGGTTGCCAAGGTCTCCGAGAAGAAGGATATGCAGGACAACACCGTCAAGGGCTCCCAGTTCCACAAGCCGCTGCTTGAGTTCTCCGGCTCCTGCGCTGGCTGCGCCGAGACCAGCTACGCCCGTCTGGTGACCCAGCTCTTCGGCGACCGGATGTACATCTCCAACGCCACCGGCTGCTCCTCCATCTGGGGCGGTCCCGCCGCCACCTCTCCCTACTGCACCAACGCCGAGGGTCATGGTCCCGCCTGGGCCAACTCCCTGTTCGAGGACAACGCGGAGCACGGCCTCGGCATGTACACCGCTCAGGCTGTCATCCGGGAGTCCCTGGCGAACAAGGTCCGCTCTGTCATGGAGTCCACCGCTTCCGAGGAGCGGAAGGCTGCCTGCCAGGCTTGGCTCGATACCTACAACGACGGCGAGGCCAACAAGGCTGCCACCAAGGCTCTGATTGCCAACCTGGAGTCCAAGGTCTGCTGCGACACCGTGGCCGACATCCTCTCCAAGAAGGAGTACCTCTCCAAGAAGTCCGTGTGGATCTTCGGCGGCGACGGCTGGGCCTACGACATCGGCTTCGGCGGCGTTGACCACGTGCTGGCTTCCAACAAGGACGTGAACATCTTCGTCTTCGACACAGAGGTTTACTCCAACACCGGCGGACAGGCCTCCAAGGCTTCCAACATCGGCCAGGTTGCCCAGTTCGCCGCCTCCGGCAAGGAAACCAAGAAGAAGTCCCTGTCCGAGATCGCCATGAGCTACGGCTATGTGTATGTCGCTCAGGTGGCTATGGGTGCCAACCCCGCTCAGACCATCAAGGCCATCACCGAGGCCGAGGCCTACAACGGCCCCTCCCTGATCATCGGCTACGCTCCCTGTGAGATGCACTCCATCAAGGGCGGCATGACCAACTGCCAGGCCGAGATGAAGAAGGCTGTCGAGTGCGGCTACTGGAACCTGTTCCGCTTCGACCCCTCCAAGGAAACCGGCAAGTTCCAGCTGGACTCCAAGGCCCCCAAGGATGGCTACCAGGAGTTCCTGATGAACGAGGCCCGTTACAGCCGTCTGACCCGGGAGTTCCCCGACCGCGCCACTGACTTGTTCGCCAAGAACGAGGCCGCTGCCAAGGAGCGTTGGGAGCACCTGAACAAGCT
>JBJEYY010000262.1:0-5333 GCA_051887095.1 Faecousia sp.
GGCGCACACTTACAAACACCAATTTACCGAGCGCTGAGTTAAGCCGATAAGCACAATAATTAATATCTATCGGTCTGGCTGAAGCAAGCAGATAAATTGTTGTTTAGCGCACTAAAAAAGAACTGTCATTGCGAACCAGCGCGCACGCTGGTGTGGCAATCCCCCAACAATTCAGGACGGTTTGTTAGGGCGTTTGTCCGTTTTTTGTGCTTCCCAGAAGAACCGGGGGATTGCCACGCCACTGCGCCCGCAGGCGCGTCCAGAGCGCAACCGCCGAAGGCGGCTCTTAGCGCGGAGGAGTGTGCGCACTGGCTCGCAATGACAGCGATTATTTTCTAAACAACAATTTCCCGTTCTGTTGACTTTAGCCCCGAAAGCAATTTTGCCATAACGTTCTGTCCGCTATCCGCGCTCAGGGCGAAAAAGAAAGAAAGAAAGAATGAGAGGCGAACATCCATGAAGCATCGAATTTCCACCAGAGTGTTTTCCATTCTGCTGGTAATTGCCTTGCTGGTGAGCAGCTGTCCTTTTGCCTACGCGGCGGAAGAGGACGAAGCCGGCGAGCCCGAGGCAGTTGTCACCGAACAGGAAACCCCCACGGAACCCTCCTCCCCGTCGGAACCGGAACTCACGGACCCGGAACCGGCTGGGGAAACCGACCCCTCCGAGGTCACTGACCCCACCGGGGAGACTGATCCCACCGGGGAGACTGATCCCACCGAGGTCACCGACCCCTCTGAGGAAACCGAACCCACCGAGGAGACTGATCCCTCCGAGGTTACCGACCCCTCTGAGGAAACCGAACCCACCGAGGTTACCGACCCAACCGAGGAAACCGAACCCACGGAAGAAACTGAGCCCGTGGAGCTTCCCTACGGCTTTGCCGGTCTGCCCGAGGACTATGTCCTCAGCCGTGAGGATCTGGCCTGCAAGCTGGACATGGCCGACCATGACGTAGCCCAGACCACCGCCTCGCTGAATCCCGGTAAGGATTACGAGGACGGCGTTCTGATACTCAACGCGGACTCCGAGGAAGAGGCCCGGCTTTTCGCCGAGGCCTTCAGCGCGGAGCTGGTGGCCTACACCCACGGCATGGCCAAGATCCGCCTGCAGACCGCCACGGTTTCCGAAGCGGTGTCCGCCGCCCAGGACATGGAGCTGCCCCTGCCTGCGGCGTACCCCAATCATATTGTTTCGCTGAACCCTGTCCCCTCCAACCAGGGCGGCGCCTCCACCTTCAGCGCCCCTCCCGCCGTCCAGACCTGGGACAGCTGGGTGAATGAAAATATGGAAGACCCCGATCCCTTCCTGCTGAATCCCGGCGCGGACAACTGGAGTGATCACTACCAGTATGTCCACGACACCGTGGATACCTACGCCGCCTGGGGCGTCACCACCGGCTGGGATTACATCACGGTGGCCGTTCTCGACACCGGTGTATACGCCGCCCATCCGGATCTGGACGGAAAAGTCACGGAATATGACATCGGCATGGGCACCGGTGATGACAACGGCCACGGCACCCATGTGGCCGGCATCATCGCCGCCACCATGGACAACGGCGTCGGCGGCGCAGGTATCGCTCCCAACGTCAGCATCCTCAGCATCCGTGTCCTGGACGCGGACGGCTACAGCTCTGAATGGAGTGTGTGCCAGGGCATCATCGCCGCGGCGGATCAGGGTGCCGATGTCATCAATATGAGTCTGGGCGGTTATTTCTATAACGCCATTGAACAGTACGCGGTGAACTATGCCACTCAAAGCGGCACCACTGTGGTTGCCGCCATGGGCAACGACGGAAGCAATACCCTGTGCTACCCCGCCGCTTATAAGGGCGTCATTGCCGTCATGGCAACGGACCGGAGCAATCGCCGTGCCTTCTTCTCCAACTATGGCTCCTGGGCCGACATCGCCGCTCCCGGCTATGATATTCTCTCCAGCGTTGGCAGTGACTATGACTACATGAGCGGTACCTCCCAGGCCACCCCGGTGGTTTCCGGCATCATCGCCCTGTACAAGAGTGTCTATCCCTGGAAGACCCCCGCCGAGGTGGAAGCCCGGCTGAAAGCCACCGCCGTCAAAGGCGGAGGCGCCCCCAGCGTGGGCATCGCCAACGCCGCCAGGATGCTGTCCACCAAACCGGATGCCCCCGGCTTCTACGTCTGCCCGCCTGATCCGGAGGATCCTCAGTGGCCTGATTATGGCAATGAGATCGCGGATTCTTATGACTATGCCGGCGAGAGCATTCCCTGCGAAAGCTACCTGAGCTTCTATACCAAAAACAGGGATGACAGCTGGTATGTGCTCTACACCCTCAACGGAAAGACCCCCAGCGTGAAGAACGGAGCCGTTGTCAACGGAACCCGGGCAGGAGCACCCATTGACCTGACCCCCTACGCCGGCCAGACCATCACCGTGAAGGCCGTTCAGATCAACGGTCTGGGCATGGCGGGCAGCGTTCTGACCAAGAAGCTGACGGTGGCTCCCAGCAACCAGATCACCGGTGTCACCATCAACGGACCGAAGAAGCTCATCGCGGGGAAGACCGGTGAGTTCAGCGCCGTGGTAGAACCCAGGGAGAAAGCGGATCAGAGCGTTGCCTGGAGCATCTCCGGCCGCTCCAACAATATGTCCGCCGCGAAGATCGACAGCAAAACCGGCAAGCTGACCACCCCCAAAGGCGTTACCGGCTGGGTCGAGATCACGGCCGTATCCAAGGCAGACAACAGCAAATCCGCCGCGATTACCGTCAATGTGGAAGCCCTGGCTCCCGTGGCGAAGCTGGCGCTGGAATATACGAGCACGTCCTGCTTCGTGGGTGAGGGTGTCAGCCTTCGGATTGCCACCATGCAGGATGCCCAGGGCGGCGTGATTCTGCCCGAGGACGTGGGGGTGAAGTGGAGCAGCAGCAACGCCAAGGTGGCCTCCGTGGATGAAAACGGATATGTGACCGCCAAGGCTAAGGGAACCGCCACCATCACCTGCAAGGCCCTGGACGGCAGCGGCAAGAGCGCGAAATGCACCGTCACTGTCACCCAGCCTGTGCAGAACATCGCAATCTCCGGCCAGCATTCCATCGCCCCCGGCGCCTCCGCCACCTACAAGGCAGCGGTGACCCCTTCCTCCGCCAATAATAAGTCTGTAGCCTGGACGCTGGACAACGCCCCTGAGGGTGTCACCATCACCACCGGCGGCGTCGTGAAGGTTGCCTCCACCGTTGCACCGGGTGAAACCTTCTCCGTCCGCGCCACTGCCAAGGACGGCAGCGGTGTCTACGAAACCCTCAGCGTAACCGTTGCTCCCAAGTGCACCGGCGTGTACATTGCCGCGGTTACAGACATGGGTCTGGCCCCCGGCGTGACCAAGCTTGACCGCAAGGGCAATGTGACCGGCGTAGGTCTGTTCAATGTGGATCTGCCCAACGAGGAAGGCGCGGAGAACACCATCACGCTGACCGCCTCCGGTGTGGGCAGCAGCCCGGACTTCTCCTGGCGCAGCAGCAAGCCCAGCGTAGCCTCCGTGGATGAAAACGGCGTGGTCACCGCTCACAAGGCCGGCACCGCGGTGATTTCCGCCACGGCCCTGGACGGCTCCGGCAAGAAAGCCAGCGTCACCGTCAAGGTTACAATCCCCGCCTCCTCCATCTCCATTGTCAGCAGCGCTCCCAGAATGGGAAGCTGGAACCACTACCTGGCCTTCGGCAAATCCGTCCAGAACTCCGTTACCTTCGCCGATACCTATGGCAAGCCCACCAACCGGAAGGTTACCTGGGACTACAGCGTGGCAATTCTTGTTCCCAACGAGGAGGGCTTCGATCACGAGGACGTTACCGATCTTGTCAAGAGTCAGAAATGGATCAGCCTCAGCAGCAGCGGTAAGCTGACCGTGAAATCCAGCATTCGGGATTACTGGCTGCAGATACCCGGTGAGCTACTGGTCTACGTTGAAGCTACGACCACGGACGGAACCTATGTCTATGACACCGTTACATACGTTCTGGTTCCGCCCGCCACCACGATTAAGGCCATTGACAAGAGCTTTACCATGGTCACTGGGGACGCCAACGCCGCTCTGTTCTACTGTGACCTGCGCTTCCCCTTCGGAGATGCCTATTACAGCGACTTCATTGTCACCAGCAGCAACCCCAAGGTTGCCAGCAGCATTTATGTCGTACCCGCGGTTGACGATGATGACGAGGTTATTCCCAACTATTACTACGCGGTGTTCGCCACAGGCGAGGTAAAGGGAAAAGCGACCCTCACCATCAAGACCGCCGACGGCACCAACAAATCCTGCTCCGTCAAGATAACCGTCAAATAAGCCCCACCTCCAAACCGCATAAGCCGGGGACCAGGCACCGCCTGTCCCCGGCTTTTCCTCTGCCTGGTTCAATTCAGCAAATTGGTGTTTGCAGAGAAGCGCCCCAAATTACCTGTCATTGCGAACCAGCGCGCACGCTGGTTCGCAATGACAGGTAATTTAGGCCGCTGCCCGCCAAACACCAATTTGTCAGTTTGCTTGGCCGAGCCGATAATCTAAAAATAGTTCGTGGAGGCTGCTGTAGTTTTTCTGAAAAAACCAATATTTTCTTGCACGCGCGAAAAAAATATGTTACGATAGATGCAGTATACATATTGTCCGGTATTGCCCGAAAGGGGCTGAAAGCGGACGGATCCGGCAGCTGTAAGCCGGATTTCCCGCATGCGTCACGGATGGGAGGCTGCGTAATGAACAAATTTTTTGTGATTCTGCTTCTTCTGCTGCTTCCGGTGGGGCTGTGGGGCTGCAAACGTTCCGGGGACGCATCCTCCACCCTGGAACCGGTCCCTGCCACGGGTTCGGTTCCGGAGGAGCTGGGCGCTCTCAGTGAGCAGGGCCAGCTGATGGCCTCTGCCGAAACCCGGGAGGATGCCGAAGCCCTCGCGGAGCTCTATGGGATCACCCTGGTGGAGTACCGGAACGGACTTGCGCTTTTTCACACCGACGAGGACCCCCGGGAAGTGATTCGCCGGGGCACGGAAAACGGCTGGCAGGAGCTTTCCCTGAACCACGTCCAGAAGCTCCCCTGAGGCCCGTAATTCCCTTTCCGCGGGGCAGCGAAAAAATTGTTGTTTGCCGAAAAATGCTGTCATTGCGAGCCAGTGCGCACATTGGCGTGGCAATCCCCGGTTGAATGGAACCAGGTAACGATTACCACCAGAAATCGAAAAGATTGAAACAAGAAACGTAGTTATGATTTTGATTGCAATTTGTCGGTGTCGATCAAATGCTTTATACTTTCGCTGTTCTCCTGTTGGTTCCCTATGACGCATATGAGGCCACCTCTCTTTTTT
>JBJEYY010000263.1:0-5318 GCA_051887095.1 Faecousia sp.
TAGTTCCGTTTTTTCTTCTAAATTCGTGCTATCTATGAAAAGCGCTGAACAAACTAAGGGGATCTTGGTGTTGACCAACCAGCAACATTTTATGCCCAAAGGGACCAGGGACACGCCGCGTTTCACGGCGTGTCCCTGAAAACTTCGCTTTTCTCATTCTGACCCCTTGGGAATGTCTTCCGCATCGATTACCCGATAACCTGCGTCTTTCAAATACTTTGCAAAAATTCCAGAGCCAGAGATCAGTTTGCCAGAAAAACTGCCATCATAAATCTGATTCACCCCACAGGTGGGACTTCTGGACTGCAGAATGGCGCACTCGATTTCCTCATGACGAATTTGCTCCATAATCTGCGCCACAGTCTCTCGAATGGGCGCATCCACATTCTTTCCATCGCAATCTGTCTGTACTCCATCAACAATTTCAATAGGCTTTCTGGGACAACCCATTCCTGCCATCATCTCCGGGCAGATGGAAAGGACTTCCTTGTCCTGTACAAATGCCGCAACCGCAGAGTTGTAATTGTTGCCACCGTTGTATTTGCAGTTTTCTCCCAGCAAGCACGCGCTGACCAATACTTTCGTCATATTCTTATATCCCTTCAGATTCTTCAACGCCTCCGGGTTATTGGCGAGAATCGTTCCGACAGTCCGGCATTTTTCCAAACCTGCGCAGTTTCCGCAGGTTTCCACGCCTTTTGCCAGCGCACACTGACGGATCTGGCAAAGGCTGTCACAGAACACCGTTTTAACTCCCTCCCCGCGACAGCCCTGACAATTGATATGTTCCGGCAGAATCGGCGCATGATTTAACTCGGCCCACGCTTTCGCGGTTTTTTCACGCAGTGCCTGATCGTCATGCACCATTGCGAGATACGCGTCGCATTTTTCGCAATCCAGCCCGCAGTATGCAATCATTTTCTTCATCGCTATGTACCTCCTCAAAGTTCAGCTTCCTGCCTTTCATCGCCGCAGCAGAGCACATGGCTGCACGCAATGCGGTACGTAATAACAAAATACAAAGCATATATGCCCGCGATCACAAGTGCGATCAGCACGGCAGTTTCCATAGCTTTCCCGCCGCTGAGGCCGGTCAGGTTCCAAAGCTCATACACCTTTCCGAACAGCACGCCCATGGGAACGGTCATCAGCAGCGGAAAGGCAAAGGGCATCAGGAAAAACGCGCCGGTCTGCCGCAGCAGAGCGGACTTCTGCATCCTTTCGTCCGCGCCCAGCCGGTACAGCACAGCGAAGCGTCTGCGCTCATCCGCCAGTGTGGAAAGGGTTTTCACAGAGAGGATTGCCAAAGCCATACACACAAAAACCGTGGAAACATACAGTGATCCAATGATCAGTGCTCCGGCGTTAGCCTTGTTGTAGATCCGGATATATTCCTGAATGGCATACCAGCATCGCTCCACCTCGTCGTCTTCCCTTCGCTCTGTCCATGTCAGGTCGTTCATCAAGCCTTCCGCGTCCGGCCGGTGGTTTTCCAGTGTGTAGGCTGCTCCAACATAGGCCGTGGGCATGGACGCAACTGCCGCATCCGGCACCACGAAGAAGAAAAACAGCCGCCGGGCAAAATCCGGGTATGCCGTGCTGCTGCCAGCCCATGTAAGGGTATGACCATTGAGGGTCAGAGGCTTGCCGGAAAAGTCCACATCGCAGATTCCCTGCACATCGGTGACCAGTAGGTACTCTTCCTCCAGCGATACCGGTTCCTGACCGCAGCCGGTGAGAAGCCGGTTGAACTGGCTCAGGGGCATAAACAGATCCGTCCAGCCCATTAGATCGTATCCAATGATGCTGCTGCACAAGGTTGTATCGCCCGTGGTATAGAGCTGAAATTCCTGTTCCGCAGTAATGGGGCTGTACTTTTCGATGGTTCTTCTTCCCTCGTCCATGGAGATACCCGGCTCTTTGGACAGGTCAAACAGCGCCATCACATCATAGGGGCATTCCTTTTCGATGGTCAGGTCTGTGTAGACTTTCTCGCTGAAGGCCACATTGGACATCACAATGGCAAACACCAGCAGGGCAGCCAGGGTGCCAATCAGCAGAGCGTTCATGGTCATCTTCCCGGAAAGCCCCCGAAGAACCACGGTGTTGATGCCCCTGTTTTTCAGCCGCTTGCTTCGCAGCAGCATCCCCGCCAGGGTTCTGGACAGGGTGAAGTGGGTCAGAAAGACCATGACAAGATCGATGACCAGCCACAAAAGCAGCTCCACACCGTCCTGATTATGAAATGCCGCCATCAGGCTCCGGTAGGTGATGACGAGACACACGATGAAGCCTGCCAGCGTCACCACGGACAAACCGCACCAGAGGACGGGGTGCTTCTCGCTTCTCTCTGCGGCAGCCTCCTTCAGCAGCTCGGAAACGGTGACCTTTTTCAGATACCGCAGGGATGCCAGGGTGGACAGCAGGAACAGTCCGATACTGACGGCAAAGGTCAGTAAAATCCCCTGACCGGAATAAGCGGACACAGTAAAGGGGGTCTCCAGAATGGCGGCAAACAGGGCAGCCAGGAGCTGGAAGATCACCAGCCCCGCCCCCATGCCCACAATCAGGGCAAGGCCGGAGAGCAGCCCGGTTTCGCAGGCAAAGAGGGCCTGAATGTTCCGGCGGGTCATGCCCAGGGTCAGGTACATGCCGAACTCCCTCCGGCGCAGCTTCAGCATGAAGCCGGTGGCATAGCTGAGCACCAGCGCCGTGACAAAGCAGGACAGCACCGTAACCATGGTGAACATACTGCGGATATCCGTGGACAGCTCGGAAAGCGCCTGGATCCGGTCGCTGTAGCTGAGGTTGTTGACAGCGAACAGCAGGGCAATGCTTAAGGATACGGTGACAAAGTAGATGAGGTAATTGTGTATCTGCCGCCGCACATTCCGAAAGGCAAGCTTAGCGAACATCCGCTTCACCCCCAAGCACCGCCATGGTATTCAGGATCTCATGATACATGGCCTGCCGGCTGCGGTCGCCCCGGTGCAGCTCATTCCAGATTTTCCCGTCCTTCAAAAACAGCACACGGGAGGCGTAGGAACCGACCACGGCGTCGTGGGTCACCATCAGAATGGTGGAGCCAAGCTGCTCATTCATAAGTATAAAGGTCTGCATCAGGGACTTGGAGTTGGCGCTGTCCAGCGCGCCTGTGGGCTCATCCGCCAGAATCAGGGCGGGCTCTGTGATGAGCGCCCGGGCGCAGGCGGCTCGCTGCCGCTGCCCGCCGGAGAGCTGTCGGGGGAATTTCCCCAGCTGATCGGCGATCTCCAGAGAAGCGGCGGCATCCGCAAGCCGCTTTTGCGTCTCCCGCAGGGGGCATTTTTTCAGATTCAGAGGCAGGACAATGTTTTCCGCCACGGTCAATGTGTCCAGCAGGTTGTACTCCTGGAAGATGAAGCCCAGCCGGTCCCGGCGGAAGGCCGCCAGCTCTCCCTCTTTCATTTCCGCAATATCCCGGCCTTCCAGCAGAATACTGCCGGAGCTGGGGCGGTCAATGGTGGCGATGACATTCAGAAGGGTGCTTTTGCCGGAGCCGGAGGCGCCCATGACGGCAGTGAATTCGCCCTGCTCCATAGAAAAGCTTACGCCGTTCAAAGCCTTGGATACAGCGTCGCCGCTGCCGAAATATTTGGTTACGTTTTTGATTTCCAGTAATGTGTTCATGGTAATTCCACCAACCTTTCGCCCTCATTGTACCGCAACAGAGCCAAAATCGTTCTAACGCTGTCTGTCTGCAATCTAACAGTTTTGTAAGGTTGGCGCGGAGAACCGAAAGACAAAGCGGGTGAACTGATCTTCCCGGGAGCTGAGCTCCATCCCAATATTCAGGCTTTGACAAAGCCGGCTGACGATATACAGTCCCATGCCGGTGCTCTCGCCGCGGGCGCGTCCGGCTGAGCCGGTAAAGCCCCGCTCGGTCACCCGGCGCAGCTCATGGGCAGGAATGCCGGGGCCGTTATCTTCAAAGAGAAGGCCGTTTTCTGATAGTTCCATGTGCACCCGGCAATCGGGGCAGTATTTGGCGCAGTTGATGAGAAGCTGCTTGAGGATGAACACCAGCAGCTTGGGATCGGTATACGCCTTGCCATCCCCTTCGATGGCGACGGAGATCCCCGCTGCGATGAGAAGCTCCATCTCCTCCCGCACCGCCTGATCGCAGACGGTGCGCAGATCGGCAAGGGCGATCTGGATATCCTTTTCCGGTGTCTGCAGCTTGGCGTAGGTCAGGATCGTTTCCGTCAGATTGTCCGCACGGCGCAGCTCCCGTCGGAGCTTTGATGGATTACCGCCGTTGGAGAGGATCAGCGAGCAGGCGGTGAGAGGCGTCTTGATCTCGTGAACCCAGCTTTCCACATAGTCGCAGTAATCCTGCTTCTCCGCTCTGGCCTGCTCCACCGCCCCGATGGCGGAGCGGGAGATCTCCTTCATCAGGAGATAATATTGCTGCTCCACAGCGTCACGGGGGCGGGGCAGCGTTTCCCCGATGAGATACTTCTCCGGCATTGCGTCCAGCCGGTTTCTCAGCATCCGCAGCCGCCGGTCAGCCCGCCGCCAGGAGAGTATCATGCAGATAATCAGCACAAAAACGCCGCTGAAGCATAGGATCAGCAGCAGGGAAAGGGGAAGCCCGCAGAGCCAGACAATCAGAGTCAGATACAAAAAACCGATCCCACCCATGCACAGAGCGATGGCTTTTGAACCAAGATAGTCCCGGAAGCTCATAGGCGGTACCCCACGCCCCGGACGGTGCGGATAAAGTCCGTCGCTCCGATTTGCCCCAGCTTTTCCCGGAGCCTTCCGATGTTCACATACAGGGTGTTGCCGTCGATGTACATGCCGTTTGTCCACAGGTCTTCGATCAGCTCGTCCCGGGTGCAGATATCCTTCTGCGTCAGGCACCACAGGATGCGTGCCTCGTTTTTCGTCAGTTCCACGGCGTTTCCGCCGTATATAGCCTTCATGCCCGGCAGATCCAGGGTAAGTCCCCGGACCGTCGGGCTGTCGTTTACAGTGGTTTTCAGGATTCTCGCAATCCGTGCCAGCAGCACGGCGGAGTTATAGGGCTTGCGGATAAAGTCATCCCCGCCGACCCCGAAGGCCAGCAGTTCATCCTCCGGGGTGTCCCGTGCCGTCAGGAAAATCACCGGGGTATTGGCTGTCTCCCGCAGCTTCCGGCAGCGGGTAAAGCCGTTTTCCTCCGGCAGATTGACATCCATCAGGATGAGATCACAGGGGCCGTCCTCAACCGGCATATAGCCGTTGGTCTGAAGCAGCGTTTTCAGCTCCGTTCGGATGGCGGTATCATCTTCAAT
>JBJEYY010000264.1:0-5231 GCA_051887095.1 Faecousia sp.
TCTGCGGACTGGTTCGCAATGACAGATTATTTGGAACGTGTAGTGTAAACAACAACTTTCCGTTTTTCTGCCACATAGCCTACCCACACCGAAAAAGCAGTTACCACGGACCCCAAGGCCCGCGGTAACTGCTTTTCCGATTCTATTTTCTTTTACGCTTCCTCTTTGCGGTAGCGGCGGGTGCGCTCGTCCTGAATCACGCCCTCATAATTCATCCCGAACCCAAAGTCGTAGGTATGGCCCTGGGAATCCCGGTAGCAGGCCATGTCAAAGGCCACATCCTCCTGCTGGCGCTCCACGGTGTCCATACTTTCAGGCAGCTGCACCGGCAGCAGGCCCTGGGGAACGAAGGCCCCGGTGAGCACATCCGCCACCGCCTGGCCGGACACCCCGTACTCCACCAGCAGCGCGTCAGTATAAGGCTCCAGCTCCGCCATGACCATGGGATTCTTCAGGGTGACCACCGTAACCACGGGTTTGCCCCCCATCCGCTTTTTGGTATCCAGAACGATATCCAGATCCGCCTCGTTGGCGGCTGTGTTCCACTTACCCCGGTAGCCCCGGTCCCGGCTTTCCTCCAGGGGGTCTCCCCCGGCGATGCTGTGCTCCCGGGCGCTGACCGCCTGGTAGGGCCGGTATTGCAGCGTAATCGGCACATAGCCGCTACCGCCCTGCTTCCGGTCCTCCGGATCATAGCCCACGGAAATGGGCGACTCCACAAAGCAAACCGCCGCGTCCGCCTCCTCCGGGGTGTCCACCAGAGTAAAGCATTCCTTCAGCGCCTCCTTCCCCGCGGGAACCAGGGTCTCCGGCTGGGTGGGACGGCTGAAAAAGTCCAGATGGGATTTGATAAACCGGTTCGGCACATAGACCCGGATGCCCTTCTGCAGGGGCAGGGTATGGTCTGCGTTTTTCAGCATGGTAACGGAGCGCAGCTGGGAACGATAGCCCTTTTCCGTAAATTCCGGACAGCCTACGGTAGCAAGGGAGGTGTTCAGATCAAGGTAGGGATTCTCAAACAATCCCGTGCGGAAAATATTCAGCAGCAGCCGCTTGGCCGACCGGCGGAACCGGGCCTGGGCGGCCTCCTCGCCGTACTTTTCGCACAGCATCCGGTAGGCCTCCAGCACGGGCCCTGCGTCGTTATTGCCGCCGAACTGATCCACCCCGGCCTCCAGAGCTTTGCAGTGGCGCTCCGCCTCACTCAGGTGCTCCACGCCCCAGCACTTGCCCGCGAACGCCTCCTCGGTCTTCCCCTGATCCTGGGTGATGCCCCAGTCGGTGCAGACCACGCCATCGTAGCCCAGCTTCTCCCGCAGCAGATCACCGATCAGATATTTATTGTAGGAGTTTCCCACATTTTCCCCGTTAACCGGATCCACGTCCTGAGAAATGGTGTAGTAGGGCATAACCGCGCTGGCCTTGCCGGTCTTCCCGGCCAGGGAGAAGGCCCCTTCCGTAAAGGGCTTTAAGTGCTCTTCAAAATTCCCCCCGGGGTACACGGCGTATTTGCCGTAGGCATAGTGGGCGTCCCGGCCGCCCTCGCCCATGCCGCCGCCGGGGAAGTGCTTGACCATGGTGTTGACGCTGCGGCTTCCCCAGCCGTCCGGGCTCCCCGGGGTGGTCTGGAATCCATCGCAGTAGGCTTTCGTCATGTCGATGGTCATCCGGGTATGCTCGCCGAAGGTGTCGGCAAAGCGCATCCACCGGGGCTCCGTGGCCAGATCAATCTGGGGGGAAAGGGCCGTGGTAATGCCCAGCGCCCGGTATTCCGCCGCGCCGATCTCACCGAATTCCCGAACGGAATCCGGGTCAAAGGAGGCGGACAATCCAATGCCGTTTGCCCACTTGGAAATGGGTTCTCCGGTGATGCCCATGTACTCGGCGGTGGCTCCAGCTCCGTGCCGGGGATCGGAGCTGTTGTTTGCCGGGATACCGAAGCCCTCCCCCTCTGCCAGAGCCTGGAGATTGTTGTTCCATCGCACCGCGGTTTCCGTGCTCTCCAGCTTCATAATCAGTACATGGCGGACCTTGTCCTTCACGATGAATTCCCGCTGCTGATCGGTCAGGTCCCAGGACTTGGCCCCGCTTTCCTCAAAGGGTTTTCCCCCGTAGGTTCCGCCGAAGGCCGCCGCCATGGGCCCCTTGGCGGGAATCAGCTGATGGGCGCTGTAGAGCATCAGCCCCGCGATGTCCTCGATAGACAGACGCCCGGCCAAATCCTCCGCCCGTTCCTCCCAGGAAAGCCGCCAATCCTCATAGGGCGCCAGCTCCCCGGTCCGCAGGAAATCCTTAAAGGCGTAGCCATCCACCGTAATAATCGGAACATGGCTGTCCTTTGCCAGCCCCAGCGTCTTTCCGTCACCGTTTTCAATCAGGATGTACCCGTCCGCTTCTGTCTGCTTCCACTTTTTTTCCATGTCTGATTACTCCCTTTCTTCCTTAAGCTCCGCCCAGTTCTCCTCCAGGATCCTCAGTCCCTCTTCCACGGAGGTACCCAGAATTTCCTGGGTCTTTTGAAAGTTGTATGTTTCATGCAGCTTGTCATGAACCTGGAACAGGGCCTGCTTGCCGTGACTGCGGATGAACAAGGCCTGGGCCTTGCAGGCTGCCGCGCCGTCGTTTCCCGGAGTGTAGAATCCGGCATCGCACTCCGGGAGCTTCCCGCATTCCCAGCACCCATCCAGTCCCTTCTCCTCACAGCAGGACACATTGGGGCATTTCCCCCCGGGGAACAGAGTGCCGTAGGAGCAGCAGCAGAATACCGACCGGCAGCCTCCGCACCACTGGCCCAGAAAACAGTGCTTACAGGAAAAGCCGCAGAAGGCCGTCATGTCCAGATCCTTTTTCGCGGCGGCAACAATCTCGTCCTTCCATCTGCCGCCCTGCTCCAGATGCCGCTGCTTGTCTTCTCCGTCAGTCTGAAGCAGCTTGCGGTAGACCCGGGAATCCTCCCCGGATACATCCTTCATCATTTGTAAGAAGGTGTATCCGTATTTTTCATACAGTCCGGTGTGCCCGGTGGAAATGTAAATGGCTTCCTTCCCCATAATGGTGGCCAGACTCTCCGCGTATTCCAAAAGGCGGCCGGCATACCGGTGTCCCCGGTACTCCGGGAAGGTGTACACAAACCCCACCCAGGGCGTCAGCTCCGTGGGCTGAATGTCGTCCAGCGGCGCAAAGGTGCAGAAAGCGATCAAAGCCCCGGTTTCCTCCTCCACCAGCATGGGCACCAGAGCCGTCTGTCCCACCGTCTCTTTCAGTTTTCCGTCCCGCAGCAGCTCAAAAAGAAACTGCCCCGATCCCCAATCGCTTCTGCGAATCTCCTCCAGCCAATGGGGCTGATTGTCCGATGTAAAGTATTCCAGAATCTTCATTGGCGCTTCTCTCCCATCTGATAAAGATAATCACGAGTTCTCCCCAAAACCGTCCTTCAGCCCGTCGGCTTTTGAAAGGCAAACGATAAATTGTTGTTTACGCGTGCACGCCCGAAAAAAACGCTGTCATTGCGAGCCAGTGCGCACACTGGCGTGGCAATCCCCTGGTTGAATGGAACCAAGTAACGATTACCACCAAAAACCGCGACGAATTCAACTCTTCCGGGCACTTTTCGGTACATTTCCCCTCTAACCGAGGGATTGCCACACCAGTCTGCGGACTGGTTCGCAATGACAGGAAATTTGGAACGTGTAGTGTAAACAACAATTTACCGTCCCAACGCGCAAATGCCAGTTTCCAATTTGCAAAAAGGCCCTGCTTGTTCAGCAGGGCCTTTTGGTTGTTTATCTTAGTTCAGAGCAGCCTTGGCCTTCTCCACCACAGCGGCGAAAGCGGCGGCATCGTGAATGGCCATCTCAGACAGGCTCTTACGGTTCATCTCGATACCGGCCTTCTTCACGCCGTTCATGAACTTGGAATAGTTCAGGCCGTAGGGAGCCACGGCGGCGCTGAGGCGGGCGATCCACATGGTCCGGTAAGCGCGCTTCTTCTGCTTGCGGCCCTCGAAGGCGTAGTTGCCGGACTTCATGACGGCCTGCTTGGCCATCTTAAAGTGCTTGGACTTGGAACCCCAGTAGCCCTTGGCCAGCTTCAGGGTAGCGTTTCTTCTCTTGCGCGTCATCATCGCGCCTTTCACTCTTGCCATTTCTGTATCCTCCTATCGCAGCTTACTTGTACGGGATCATCTTCTTGATGGCATCCACATTGGTCATATCGGCGTAAGTGGTGGTGCGAAGATGACGGGTGCGCTTGGTGGTCTTCTTGGTGAGGATATGGCTCTTGTAAGCGTGGGCTCTCTTAACCTTACCGGTTTTGGTCAGGTTGAATCTCTTCTTTGCACCGCTATGGGTTTTCAGCTTGGGCATAGGTCGTTCTCCTTCCAAATCTTTTTGTGTGGGGCTTATTTGCTGTTCTTAGGGGCCAGGAAGATCGCCATGAAGCGGCCCTCCAGCTTGGGATTCTTCTCCATGCTGGCGATTTCCGCGCAGCTGGCGGCAAAGTCCAGCAGCAGCTTCTCACCCAAATTGGTGTGGGCCATTTCCCGGCCCCGGAAGCGCACACTGACCTTCACCCGGTTACCGTCACCGAGGAACTTCTGGGCGGCCTTGACCTTGGTGTTGAAATCGTTGGTGTCGATGCTGGGGCTCATGCGGATCTCCTTGATCTCCACCACCCGCTGATTCTTCTTGGCCTCCTTCTCCCGCTTCTTCTGGTCGAAGCAGAACTTGGAGTAATCCATGATTTTGCACACGGGGGGGACCGCGTTGGGAGAAATCTTCACCAGATCCATGCCCTGCTCCTCCGCCATGGCGTTGGCCTGGGCAGCGGAAACGATGCCCAGCTGGGCGCCGTCGGCTCCGATCAGACGGACTTCCTTGTCCCGGATTTCCTCATTGAGCTGATGATCAAACTTTGCGATGGTAAGCACCTCCATAAAACAACAAAAAAGCGGACGCCAGAGCATCCGCATATCCGCACAGTATCCCCTCAGGGGAAGGTGGAATATTAACCGTTTCGCTTACTGCTTACGGTGAGGCGGATGGATAGCCTTCTTTATTACCGGGGTATTCTACCATACCGCCCCGGCTTTGTCAAGCACATTTTCCTGTTTTTTCAGAAAGAATCCCCCCGGAACCCTGATCGGAAAATTGTTGTTTGGCGGTGTACACCACAAGTTTGCTGTCATTGCGAACCAGCGCGCACGCTGGTGTGGCAATCCCCCGGTTGAAAGG
>JBJEYY010000265.1:0-5203 GCA_051887095.1 Faecousia sp.
AGATCGGGAATGTTTTTTCCCTCAAACAGAATGTCGCCTTTCGTCACCAGACCGCCCGTGCCCAGCAACCCCATGGCAGCCTTGATCAGGGTGGATTTTCCGCTGCCGGATTCTCCGACCAGCCCCAGAATCTCGCCCGGCTTTATGGAAAAAGAAACATCGTGCACAACACTTTCGCCGCCGTAGGAGATTTCCACATGTTCAAAGCTTAGAAGTTCTGCCATACGGCGTTTTCCTCCTTGCAATTTCGGTTAGTTAATATCCAGATCCGCAGTCAACTCATAGAAGTCGCTGGTATGAGCGGTCAGGCCAGTGACATTCGCCTTGCTGATCATGCTCATACGCAGGAAGGAGCAGAAGACAAAGGCGTTGTCGTCCAGCAGAATCTGCTGCATCTCGATGGCGATCTTATTGCGCTCGTCTTTGTCGAAGGTGCTGTTCAGCTGTACCGCCAGCTCCTCCAGCTTGTCGCTGTGGAAAGCGCCACGGTTCTTGGTGGAAGCATCCAGACAGTGGGTGGAGAAGAAGTTGGTGGGATCGCCCAGACCGCAGTTGACGTTGGCGCCAACGTAGATGTCCCAAGCGGTACGGTCCTTGGCAATGGAGTTGTGGTCAGCGGTGACGTTCAGGTCAACCTGAATGCCAATGTCCTTCAGAGTTGCCTGAGCGGACTCAGCCAGCAGGGGCAGCTCCTGACGGCTGGGATAGCTGAGCCAGCGGATGGTCAGCTTCTGGCCGTCCTTTTCCCGGTAGCCATCGCCGTCGGTGTCCACCCAACCGGCTTCCTCCAGCAGCGCCTTAGCCCCTTCGGGGTCATAGGTTTCGGTTTTCAGAGAAGAGCCGCCGAAGGCCACGGTATCGGGGAACGCACCGGTGCCAACGTAGCCATAGCCGTTGAGCAGAGTGTTAACGAAGCCTTCCTTGTTGATGCCCATGGCAACCGCCTTACGGACGGCAGGGTCCTGAATCACCGGGGAGGTGTAGTTCATCTGGCAGTAGAAGGAACGGCTGGTCTGGGTGCCGGTGAAGGTGTAGTTGTCGTTCTCAAACAGGGGGTAGCTTGCGTAGGCCATGCCGTAGGCGGCGTCGATCTCGCCGGACTGCAGCGCCAGGGCCAAGGTGTCGCCGTCGGAAATTGTGCGAACGGTGATCTCGTCAATATGGACTTCGCCGTCCCAGTAGTTTTCGTTCTTCACCAGATTCAGGTGGTCGTCGGTAACCAGCTCCACCACAACGTAGGGACCGGTGCCAACCACAACGCCGTCGTCGGTGATGCCGGCGGTCATATCAATGATGCAGCCGTAGGGCTCGCACAGGTAGTTAATCAGGGAGGGAGCGGGAACGGCGGTGTGGATGGTCAGCACCAGACCGTCGGCTTCCATGCTCTCGATCTGCAGGTCGCCCCGGGCACGGTCATGTACCTCGATCAGGTGCTCCAGACAGGCCTTCACGGCAGAGGCGTCACAGACGTTGCCATTGGAGAAGCAGACGCCATCATTCAGGGTGATCTTCCAGGTCAGTTCATCGACCAGTTCATAGGACTCTGCGATCCAGGGCTGCAGTTCCATCGTATCGCTGATCTGGAACAGCGTCTCGCCGATGCCGTAACGGATGCAGGCCCAGCCGGCATAGGCGTAATGGGGATTGACATTGGGCTCCTCATTTTCCGCATTGAACGTGGTATCGCCAAAGACGAAGGTTTTTTTCGCGGCAGAGGTATTGTTGTCAGCGGCAGGGGCGTTTTCAGCGTTGCCGTCAGCAGCAGGGGTGCTTTCGGTTGAACTGCCGCAGCCGGCAAGAATGCCGACAGTCATGCAAAGAACCAAAAGCAATGCAATCAGTTTCTTCATTTGTTTTCTTTCCTTTCTGGCTTTTTCATATTTTCATCTGGAGCGGCTGTTCCGTGGATCCAGATAATCCCGGACAGTATCGCCCAGCAGATTGAACAGAACAACAGAGATAAAGATGCCGATGCCCGGAGAGAGGACAATCCAAGGATACATCTGGAGCATACTTCTGCCGGAGCTCATCATATTGCCCCACTCAGCCGTAGGTGGCTTAGCGCCCAGGCCAAGGAAGGACAGACCAGCCAGTTCCATCATCATGGTTCCGATGTCCAGCATGGCCGTTACCAGGATGGGACCGAGTATATTAGGAAGGATATGCCGCAGAATGATCTGGGTGGAGCTGCTGCCCGAAAGCCGGGCTGCATTGACAAAGGAACTGCTTTTCAGCGCCAGGGTCTGGCTTCGGGCCACCCGGGAGTATTTGGGCCAGCTGATCACTGCCAGCGCCAGAACCGCGTTGCTGATGCCGCCTCCCAGCAGTGCCGCCACAGCCATGGCAAAAACCAGACCGGGGAAGGCAAGGCATACATCGGAGATCCGCATGACAATGGAATCCACCTTGCCGCCGTAATAACCGCAGAGGGTGCCCACCACGGTGCCGAAGATGGAGATGGCTGCCACCAGAGCCAAGGTGGCATAGATACTGGTTTTTCCGCCTACCAGGACCCGGGAGAACATATCCCGCCCATGACGGTCCGTACCCATGATGTGCTGGGCAGAGGGTGGCTGCATGGCCTCGTCCAAGTTTTGCTCGTAGGGATCATAGGGCGCAAGCTGCTCGGAGAACAGAGCAACCAGCATCAGGATGATCACAAGCACCAGAAAGACATAGAGTCTCAGTTTGGTGTGGCTGCGCTTGATCTTTTGGGTGCGGACGGTAATATTCCCGCTCATTGCTCCACACCTCCCAGACGGATTCTCGGATCCAGAAAGCGATAGCTCAGATCCGTGATCAGATTCACAACCACATAAATGATGGCCATCCACATGACATAGGCCTGAATCATGGGATAGTCCCGCATACTGATGGCGTCCACGGCCATTTTTCCCACGCCATCCCACATGAAGATGGATTCCACGATGGCAGTGCCGCCCAGCAGGCTGCCGATGGACAGTGTAAGCAGGGTAATAATCGTCACCAGTGAGGCCTTCAGGACGCTTTTGTACATGGTCACAGAGAATTTTATGCCCCGTGCTTTCGCACCCACCACATAGTCCTTGCTCAGTTCATCCAGCACCGTGGCACGAATCTGCCGCAGGTATTTTGCGGACATGGCGATGGCCAGGGTCAAACTGGGCATTGCCACACTCTGCAGGCTGACGCCGTTGGCAATCACCGGGAACCATCCCATCTGGATGGCGAAGAAGTACATTAACAGCAGCGCCACAAAAAAGTTCGGCATACTGTTACCCAGGAAGCTGGCCACCCGGATCAGATAATCCGTAAATCGGTTCTGCTTTACTGCCGCCAGAATTCCCAGGGGTATGGAAATCACAATGGTAAGGAGTATGGAAGTCGCTGTCAAAAGCAGGGTGGCGGGCAGTTTGGAGATAAATGTGGAGAACACATTTTTTCCGGAAATATAGCTGGTTCCCATATCGCCCCGGAGCAGGTTTCCCAGCCAGACGAAATACTGGGTCAGGAAGGGCTTGTCCAGTCCCAGCTCTTCCCGGGCGGCATCCACGACCTCCTGAGAAACAGACGAACCTGTGTTTTCCATTTTCTGTTCCACGGCGTCGCTGCCTGCGATGCGCATCATGGCGAAGGACAAAAAGGTGATGGCAAGCAGAATAGGAATCAATTGCAGAAATCTTTTTATCACATATTTTCGCATTCACCCAGGCCTCCCTGATCCGTTTTCCCATGTATTCTCTTTTTCCCCTCTACCATAAACATCGGTGTAGAGGCGTTATTGATCCGTTCCTCCCGGGTCCATACTCGCTCCCAGATCTGCGGATCAGCCCAAACCGTCATTCCCATACTTTTCAGTATCATCAGATCCCATTGGGGACGATTCTGTGCCGACAACGGCGCCTGCAAAGCGATGGCTTCCATTGCCGCTACGTCTGTGCCTGCGGTCTCATCTCCTACATCGGAGGAAGCGATGTTATCCCGATCCCGCAGGTGTCCCTGTCTGGCCTGATCATCCCGGAGATAGCGATACCAATTGGCATCAAAATTCAGCAGCAGGCCGCCGGGAGACAAAACCCGAACCCACTGGGAATAGGCTTTTTCCGGATGATGCAGATTCCAGGTCAGATTTCTCGACACAATCACATCGAAGCTGTTGTCCGGGAAGGTCAATTCCTCGGCGTTCATTTGCAGGAATGTGATCTGCTGGCAGACAGCCCCGGCGTTGTGTTTGGCCGCTTCCAGCATGGTGGCGGTATAATCCACAGCGGTAACGGAATAGCCCTGCTCCGCCAGAAGGATGGCAAAAAAGCCGGGGCCGGTGCCAATATCCAGCACCCGGAGCTGCCGGGGCGTCCTATCCGGGAAATGGGCATGGATCCGTTCCGAAAGCACGCCGCTCCAAACCTTCCGCTGTCCCGAAGCCAACTCATCCTGATTGACGCCGGAGTAACCCGCCGTCCGGTTTGTCCAATAGTGGATGTTTTCTTCTTCGAAGCTCGAAAAAACGCTCATTTGGTTCCCTCTACTTTACCGCGCAAATCCCGAACATGGGAGCGACGGTCAGATCCCGTTCTCCCAGAACACGTTTCCCCACCTGCGGGTCAATTTGGCAGCTTCGAAAACCGATTTCCCTCAGAATATGCGCATCCCATCGGGGACGGTCCTCCCGGCTGATGTCCATAGAAAGAGTGATCGCCGCGTTTTCCCGGATCAGATCGCCCGTCATGCCGATGTGCCCATAGGGGCTGTCCGCCGCTACGGATACATTCTGCGTGCTTTCGCTGCGGACATGATCCCCGTAATTGGCATCGTAATTCAGCAGGATTCCCCCGGAACACAGCACCCGGAACCACTCCCGATAGGCCCGCTCCGGGTTGGGAAGCGTCCAGGTCAGATTCCGGCTGACCACCACGTCAAAGCTGGAATCCGCATAAGCAAGATTTTGCGCGTCCATCTGACGAAAGCCAATGTCCAGCTTCCGCTCCCTGGACAACGCAGCCGCTTCTTCCAGCATTGCGGGCGTAAAGTCGATCCCCTCAATCCGATGACCGCACCCAGCAAGAAGAACGGCAAAAAACCCCGTTCCGGTTCCCACATCCAGAATGCGCAGGCCACTCTCCCGAGGCAGATGCCGCGTAAGTTCCTCCAGCCACCTTTCGCTGATCTGGTTTTCCAGCTCGTTCTTTCGGATTACGCCAAAGTCATGGGCCCGGGCTGTCCA
>JBJEYY010000266.1:0-25244 GCA_051887095.1 Faecousia sp.
ACTGGTTCGCAATGACAGGTAATTTGCAACGCACCCTTTCAAACACCAATTTATCGCACAGCTTCAAAACAGCAGACTGGAGCCGTCGCCGGCTTTTTTCGTCAGCTTTCCGTTTTCCACGAAGCCCATTTTTTCCAGCCACTGCTGAAATTCCGGGATGGCGGTTTTGTGGGTCAGCTCCCGCAGGGCGGCGGTTTCCCGGAAGCCGGTGGTCTGGTAGTTGAGCATGATGTCGTCCCCGTGGGGGATGCCCATAAAGTAGTTGCACCCCGCCATGGTCAGTAAGGAAGCCAGATTCTCGATGTCGTTCTGATCGGCCTTCATGTGGTTGGTGTAGCAGCAGTCGCAGCCCATGCTGATCCCGGTCAGCTTGCCCATGAAGTGATCCTCCAGCCCCGCCCGGGTGACCTGCCGGGCATCGTACAGGTACTCCGGCCCGATGAAGCCCACCACCGTATTGACAAGGAAGGGCTGGAACCGCTTGGCAAAGCCGTAGCACCTGGCCTCCATGGTCACCTGATCCGTATCATGATGCGCGTTGCTGCTGAGCTCCGACCCCTGTCCGGTTTCAAAGTACATCACGTTGGGCCCCTCGGCGGTGCCCTCGGACAGCAGCAGCTGCCTTGCCTCCTCCAGGGTCGCGGCACTGAAGCCGAAGGCCTCGTTGCCCTTCTGGCTCCCCGCAATGGACTGGAAAATCAGGTCGCAGGGGGCCCCCTGGCGCACCGCCTGCATCTGGGCGGTGACATGAGCCAGCACGCAGATCTGGGTGGGGATGGCCCAGTGCTCCTTGATCTCCTGGAACCGGCGCAAAACCTTGCCCACCTGCTCCGGGGAGTCCGTCACCGGGTTCAGGCCAATCACCGCGTCTCCCGCGCCGAAGCTGAGGCCCTCCAGCACCGAGGCGGTGATCCCGTTGGGGTCGTCGGTGGTGTGGTTTGGCTGCAGGCGGCAGCTTAAGGTTCCCGGCAGGCCGATGGTGGTGTTGCAATGGGCGGTGACGGGAATTTTCGCCGCCGCGTAGATCAGGTCCAGGTTGCTCATAAGCTTGCACACCGCGGCCACCATCTCCGAGGTGAGCCCTCTGCTCAGGCGGTGGATGTCCGCCCCGGTGGTGGTCTCCGAGAGAATCCACTCCCGAAGCTCCGATACCGTCCAGCCCTGAATCTTCTGATAGGCGGGGCCGTTCACATCGTCCTGGATGATCCGGGTCACCTCGTCGGCCTCGTAGGGCACTGCCGGGTTTTCCCGAAGTTCCTTCAGCGTCACGGCGGAGAGCACTACCTTGGCGGCAATCCGCTCCCGGGCATCCTCCGCTGCCAGGCCCGCCAGCTTATCCCCGGTTTTCTCCTCGTTGGCCTTGGCCAGCACCTGCTTCAGGTCCCGGAACTGGTATGTCTTCCCCAAAAGGGTTGTTTTCAGCATCATCTTATTTCCTCCCAAATGCTTCCCTGTATCACTCCGAAGGGCAGATAAATTGTTGTTTACATTACATGTTCCAAGTTTTCTGTCATTGCGAACCAGTCCGCACACTGGTTCGCAATGACAGGTAATCTGTAACGCGCACTTACAAACAACAATTTATCTTCTCCCGGCGAAATCTTGTATTCCTTCAGGAATTCCCAACGATCAGGGTTTTCACTACCACCGGCAGGGCGGGGCCCAGGGGGGCGCCTACGTCCAGGTAGCTGTCCGCCCCGGGGGCCACCCGGTCCAGACACAGGACGGGCCTCTCCGGTTCCAGCCTTGCCGCAATGGCCTGGCCCAGGGCCTTGGCCATGTCCTGCTCCAGGCAGAGGTACACCGGGCCTTTCACCGCCCCCGCAATCTGCTCGGCCAATTGCTTTACCTGCCCATAGCTGGGGGAGGCGTACCCCGGCAGTGCCAGGATGGAGGCTCCTTCAAAGGGGGCGGTCCTGGCCCTGATGGCCCGGGGGAGGTCCCCCTCCTGCTCTGCGTAAGTGATCCGGGCCACCGGGAGATCTTTCAGAGGGAGCCGCACATTCTTGGTGAACACCGTGCTGCCAGACAGCTGGGTGCTGTGGCAGCCCGCCCCGATGACCGTGGCCCGGATGGTCTCCCGGCCTAAGCGGTAATCCCCCCGGCACAGGCGGCTTTTCCGGATGGCCCGGCCCAGGTACACCCCAAGATCTCCAAATTCCGTGGGGGAATGCGCTCCCTCGATGCAGTCCGCCACCCCGCCGGAGAAGGAAATCACCACATCCTCCTTAGGGCACTCCCAGGGGGTTCCCTCCCGGGTCATAAGATGCTCCAGAAGGGGGGTAGCCTCTCGCAGCCCCGCCGCCATTTCCAGAGCCTGGGTCAGCTTTTCCGCCAATTCCTCCAGTTCCCCTTCCCCGGGCCTCTGTCCCTGTTTCAGGGAAGAAATGCCCGCAAGCTCCGGGGATACATAGGTCAGCATACCCATTTTGTCCAGTTTTATCAGCCGCCCGCCCACATTCAGGCACCCGGTACGCTCCACCACCCCCTGCCGGATCAGGCCAAGGTTGCTGGTGCCCCCGCCGATGTCCATGTGGAGCACCGGTTTTCCGGTTTTCTCGGACAGCTCCACAGCCCCGGCCCCCTTAGCGGCCAGAATGCTCTCCAGATCCGGCCCGGCGGTGGTCACCACGAACTCCCCGGCAAACTCCGCCAGGGCCCGAGCGGCGGTGCTGGCATTCTCCTTCCGGCTGGTCTCCCCGGTGATGATCAGGGCCCCGGTGTCCACCTGCTCCGGCCGGATGCCCGCGGCCCGGTACTCCTGCCGAAGCAGCTCTTTTAGGGCCTCCCCATCCACCAGCCGGTCCTGCAGCAGCGGGGTAAAGTGGACGGCGCTGCGGTAGATTACCTCCCGATCCACGATCTCCAGGGCAGGGACGGCGAAGGGGGAGGCCTTGTTCTCCACGGTAAGCCGGGACAGCACCATCTGGGTGGAGGTGGTGCCCACGTCCAGTCCCAGACTGAGCAGGCGCTCAGCCACGGCCCGTCACCTCTTCCAGGATCCGCCGCACCAGGAAATCATCAGGCCGCACCGGGTTGGAATCGCAGCAGGGGTCGCCCAGAGCCCCCGCCACGATGGACCCCACCTGATCCCACACCGCCCTGGGAGGAATCCCCGCCTGGGCCAGAGTCTGGGGCAGCTCCAGCTCCTGCCGCAGCCGGGTTAGGCCGCTGCGCAGATTCCGCAGGGCAATGGTGTCCGCGCTGCCCCCCATCCCCGCGGCCCGGGCCAGCTCGGCATACTGCTTTGTGGCTGCGTGGGCGTTGCACCCAATCACCGCCGGGAGCAGAATGGCGTTCAGCCTGCCGTGGGGCACATGGAACATGCCGCCCAGGCTGTGGGAAATGGCGTGGCACAACCCCAGCCCCGCCTGGGTGAAGGCAACCCCCGCCATGGTGGCCGCCAGATGCACCTTCAGCCGCACCTCTTTGCGCCCCGCGAAGGAGGCCGGGAGGGCGGCGTAGGCGCTGCGGAAGGCCTCCCGGGCGTAGATGCCGGACAGCTCCCCGGCGTTTTTCGCGCAGCAGGCCTCCACCGCATGGGACAGCACATCAAAGCCCGCGTCCGCGATCAGGCTCCGGGGGAGCTCCTGCAGCAAATCGCTGTCCAATATGGCGTAATCCGGCTGAATCCGGTCGTCAACCAACGGGTGCTTGACCTTGTCATGGGTCAAAATGGCGAAATTCGTCACCTCGGAGCCGGAGCCGGAGGTGGTGGGAATGGCCACCAGACGGCTATTCCCCTTGGCAAAGAAGCTCATGGCCTTGGCACAGTCCATGGCGCTGCCGCCCCCCAGGGCCACCACCGTGTCCGCCCCAAAGGCGCGGAGCCGGGCCGTTCCCTTTGCCGCCAGAGCCACGGTGGGGTCCGGCTCCACCCCATCGAAGATTTCGCTTTCCCCCGCCCCGGACGCCTCCACCACATGCCGGGCCATGCCGTTTTTCATAAAGTAGGGGTCCGTCACCAGAAACAGCCGTTTGGGCTGCAAATCCGCCAGGGCCCCCACCGCCCCGGCGCCGGAGATAATTACTGTCTTTGAGAAGAATCGCTCCATATACCCACCGCCTTTTCGGGTGTAGTATTTCCCGCCAGCGGAAAATCATGTATGTATGGGAAGAGAAATTGTTGTTTGGCGCACCAAATAAACGCTGTCATTGCGAACCAGAAAATGCTGTCATTGCGAACCAGTGCGCACACTGGCTCGGAATGACAGGAAATTTGAAACGTGTGTTGTAAACAACAATTTATCGCTCCACTGGACAGAAAAATCCCGGGAACGGCTTTGCCGTTCCCGGGAGTGGGTTTGGGGATTATTCCAGCTCGAACACGCCGGTATAGAGCTTGTAGTAGGTGCCCTTCTGGGCGATGAGCTCCTCGTGGGTACCCCGCTCGATGATCCGGCCGTGGTCCAGGACCATGATGCAGTCGGAATTCATGACCGTGGACAGCCGGTGGGCGATGACGAACACGGTGCGTCCCTTCATCAGCGCATCCATGCCCCGCTGGACCAGGGCCTCGGTGCGGGTGTCGATGGAGGAGGTGGCCTCGTCCAGGATCATCACCGGGGGGTCCGCCACGGCGGCCCGGGCGATGGCAATGAGCTGCCGCTGGCCCTGGCTGAGGCTTGCCCCGTTGCCGGTGAGCTCCGTATCGTAGCCCTGGGGCAGCCGGGTGATGAAGTCGTGGGCGTTGGCCAGCTTCGCTGCCTGGATGCACTGCTCGTCGGTGGCGGTGAGATTGCCGTAGCGGATGTTGTCCATCACCGTGCCGGTGAACAGGTTGGTATCCTGAAGCACCACGCCCAGGCTTCGGCGCAGGTCCGCCTTGCGGATTTTGTTGATGTTGATGTTGTCGTAGCGGATCTTGCCGTCGCCGATGTCGTAGAACCGGTTGATCAGGTTGGTGATGGTGGTCTTGCCCGCGCCGGTGGCGCCTACGAAGGCGATCTTCTGGCCGGGCTTGGCGTAGAGGGTGATGTCATGGAGCACGGTTTTCTCCGGCACATAGCCGAAGTCCACGTTGTACATGGTGATATCGCCCTTCAGCTCCGTGTAGGTCACGGTGCCGTCAGCCTCGTGGGGGTGCTTCCAGGCCCAGTGGCCGGTATGCTCCGGAGTCTCGGTGATGGTCCCGTCCTCGGCGATCCGGGCGTTGACCAGGGTCACATAGCCCTCGTCCACCTCCGGCTCCTGATCCATCAGCTCGAACACCCGCTCCGCGCCTGCCAGAGCCATGATGATGGAATTGATCTGGTTGGAGATCTGGCTGATGGGCATGCTCACGTTCCGGGACAGGATCATGAAGGTCATAAGACTGCCCAGGGTCAGGAGCTTGCCCTCGGAGGAGACCACCAGTGCGCCGCCGATGACGGCGAGAATGGCGTACTGCACATAGCTCAGGTTATTGTTGATGGGGCCCATCATATTGGAGAACTTGCCTGCGGAGTAGGCGTTGCGCCGGAGCGTTTCGTTCAGCTGGTCGAACTCCTCCTTGCATTTTTCCTCCCGGGTGAACACCTTCACCACCTTCTGGCCGGAGATCATCTCCTCGATGTAGCCATTGAGGGCGCCCAGGGACTGCTGCTGGCCCACAAAGTATTTGCTGGACTTCTTCGCCAATACCATGGTGACTCCCACCACGCCCATCAGCGTGATGATCGTGATTCCCGTCAGGATCGGGGAGGTGGAGAGCATCCGGGCGAACACCACCACCAGGGTGATGATGGAGCTTGCCGTCTGGGGGATGGACTGGGACACCATCTGCCGCAGGGTGTCGATGTCGCTGGTGTAGCGGGACATGATGTCGCCCGCGGTGTTGGAGTCAAAGTACCTAAGGGGCAGCCGCTGCATCTTGGTGAACATTTCATCCCGGATCTGCTTCTGGGTTCCCTGGCTCACGTCCACCATCAGGTAGTTATACAGGAACGCGCAGACCAGGCCCAGGCCCAGCAGGGCGCCCAGCTTCACCAGAAATTTCAGTAAGGGGCCGAAATCCGTGGAACCGGTGGCCACCATGGGGAGGATATAGTCGTCCACCAGATTGCCCAGGGCGGCGCTTCCCGCGGTCTGGGCGTAGGAGCTGAGGAAAATGCAGATAAGCACCAGGGCCAGAATGGGCAGATACCGCTTCATATAGCCCAGCAGCCGGAGCAAGGTTTTCTTGGGGTTGCGGGCCTTCCGGCCGTCACCCCGCATTCTTACAGGGGGCATTACTCCTCCCCTCCTTTCTTCTGGGACTGGTAGACCTCCCGGTAGATGGGACTTTCCTTCATCAGGGTTTCGTGGTCGCCGGAGGCCACAATCCGGCCGTTATCCAGCACCAGGATGATGTCCGCGTCCTGCACCGAGGCGATCCGCTGGGCGATGATCAGCTTGGTGGTGCCGGGAATCTCCTCCCGGAAGGCTTTGCGGATCATGGCGTCGGTCTGGGTGTCCACGGCGGAGGTGGAGTCGTCCAGGATCAGGATTTTGGGCTTTTTCAGCAGCGCCCGGGCAATGCACAGCCGCTGCTTCTGTCCGCCGGAGACATTGGTACCGCCCTGCTCAATGTAGGCATCGTAGCCGTCGGGGAAGCTGCGGATGAACTCATCGGCACAGGCCAGACGGCAGGCGTGGACCAGCTCCTCGTCGGAGGCGTTGGGGTTGCCCCAGCGGAGATTTTCTTTAATGGTGCCGGAGAATAGCACGTTCTTCTGCAGCACCATGGCCACGTTGTCCCGGAGGGTGTCCAGGTCGTACTCCCGCACGTCCACGCCGCCCACCTTCAGGCTGCCCTGGGACACATCGTAGAGCCTGGGAATCAGCTGCACCAGGGTGGTCTTGCCCGCGCCGGTGCCGCCCAGGATGCCCACAGTGGCTCCGGCGGGGATGTGCAGATTCACATCGGCAAGCGCCAGGTTCTTGGCATTTTCGCTGTAGCGGAAGGAAACATCCTCAAAATCGATGGAGCCGTCGCTCACCTGAGTCACCGGGCCGTCCGGAGAATGGAGATCCGGCTCCTCCGCCAGAATCTCCGCGCACCGGCGCAGGGGGGACCGGCTCATGGTCAGCATGACGAAGACCATGGAGAACATCATCAAACTGTTGAGAATTTGGATGGTGTAGGTAAACATGGAGCTGAGCTCGCCGGTGGTGAGGCCCAGAGCGGGGTTATTGCCGGAAGCCACCACCATGTGGGCGCCCGCCCAGGAAATGGTGAGCATGCAGGCGTAGACGCACAGCTGCATCACCGGGTTGTTCAGGGCCAGGATATGCTCGGCCTTGCAGAAATCCCGGTAAATGGTGCCGGAGATCCCGGTGAACTTCTCGATTTCCTTGTCCTCCCGGACGAAGCTCTTCACCACCCGGATGCCGTGGACATTCTCCTGAACCACATTGTTCAGCTTGTCGTAGGTGCGGAACACCCGGTCAAAGATCCGGAACACCGCCGGAACCAGGCACAGCAGCACCGCCACCAGCACCGGAATGGCCACACAGTACACAAGGCTCAGCCTGACGCTGATGCCCATGGCGGAGACCAGGGCCAGAATCAGCATCATGGGGCAGCGGATGGCCATGCGGATCATCATCTGGAAGGTCATCTGCAGATTGGCAACATCCGAGGTCAGCCTAGTGACGATGGAAGCGGTGGAGAATCTGTCGATGTTGCGGAAGCTGAAGCTCTGGACATGGTGGAACATGTCATGGCGCAGATTCCTGGCGAAGCCGGTGCCTGCCTTGGAGGCCAGCACCGCGCTGAGGGCGCCGAAGGCCAGGGAGGCCAGAGCGCACAGCACCAGCTGCAGCGATTTCAGCACCACCAGGGACATATCCTGCCCCACGATGCCGTAATCGTACAGATCCGCCATGACCAGCGGAATCAGCACCTCCATGGCCACCTCCCCGATCATGCACACAGGGCTTAGCAGGGCGGCCCATTTGTATTCCCGGATACACCGGGCCAGACGTTTGATCATTTGCTTTGATCCTCCTTGTGTTGGGGGCGCTCCCAGGAGCCTCCCATATTGGCAATGGCCCGGGTGAGAAGCGCGTGAAACACTTCCTCCTCCTCGGGTGTAAAATCAGACACCATTCTGCGCTCCATATCCACAATGGTGCGGTGCATGGTTTCGTGGGAACGCATTCCCTTGGGGAGAATCCGGATCCGCTTGCACCGGTGATCGTCAGGATCGGGGTACAATTCCAGAAATCCCTTCTTCTCCAGCCGGGCCAGCAGTCCCGACACTGTGGGATGGCTCAGATGAAAGGCCTCCTCCACATCCTTGGGACATTTCGGGTCCGGATATCGGGCCAGATACCCCATCACCCGGCCCTGGGACGCGGTGAGCTCCATCTTTTCCAGCGCCTCGGTAATGGCCTGATCGGTGCAGCAGTGCAGGATTTTTACCAAATGGCCATTGTGCATCATAAAAGCAGCACCCTCCTTCTAAAACGTAGCACGCTACGCAAATTCTAGCATATCCCACTTCCGTTTTCAAGTGGAAGGAAAAATTTAACAAAAAGTGAATACATTTTTGTACCAATCGCCCCCGCCCCAGTTCACGCACAACGACAAATTGTTGTTTGTCAAATATATGCTGTCATTGCGAGCCAGTGCGCACACTGGCGTGGCAATCCCCCGGTTAGAGGGGAAATGTACCGAAAAGTGCCCGAAAGAGTAGGAGCCGCCGCGATTTTTGGCGGTAATCGTTACCTGGTTCCTTTCAACCGGGGGATTGCCACACCAGTCTGCGGACTGGTTCGCAATGACAGAAAATCTGGGGCGCACCCTTACAAACACCAATTTATCACTGTGTTCCAAACCAAAAAACCGCCGCCCTTGCGGGCGGCGGTATGGGTTATGGAATCGGTTCAATTAACCGGCAACGGTGATGGCAGTGATGTGGGGGTTCATGCCCTCGTACCAGTAGAGGAAGCCCTCCACATCCACGGTGTCACCCTCCTTCAGGGTGCCAACGGTGGTGTAGACATCACTCTCGGGCCCGGTCAGGTACACCTCCACGCAGAAGCTGTAGCTGGCGCCGTCCTTGCCCAGAGTGACGTAGATGTCGTCGCCGGGCTCGCCGTTCTTGTACTCGATGGCCTCCACGGTCATGCCCTTGAAAGCCACGAACTCATTCTGATGGGCGGCCATTTCGTCCGTGCCCAGCAGGGCGGTCACATCCAGGGCCTCGGCAACGAAGCTGTCCCCGGCAACGAACTCGAAGGTGCCGTCCATGATCTCCACTTCGCCGGCCCACTCGCCCTTGAAGCCGTTCACCCGGATCTTGGTGCCGGGAACGAGCTTCTCCGCGTCGGCCTGGGAGCAGGCAAGCTCATACAGGAAGCAGGCGCCCTCGGGGCTCTGGCAGTAGACGGTAACCTTGTTGTCCCACCAGGACTGATGGCCCTGGACATAGGTCACCAGGGACACCTGGGTGTCCAGCTCAGCAGCCACATACTCGTCGTGGGTCATGTCGGCAGCGGCAGGGGTAATGGCGGTGATGTGGGGGTTCATACCCTCGTACCAGTACAGGAAGCCCTCCACGTCCACGGTGTCGCCCTCCTGGAGGGTACCCACGGTGGTATAAACTTCACTGTCGGTGCCGGTCAGGTATACCTCCACGCAGAACTCGTAGCTGGCACCGTCCTTGCCCAGGGTAACGTAGATGTCGTCGCCGGGCTCGTCATTCTTGTAGGCGATCTTCTCCACGGTCATGCCCTTGAAGGAAACCACCTCGTTCTGATGGGCGATCATGTCCTCCGTGCCCAGCAGCGCGGTCACATCCAGGGGCGCGGCCACATAGGTGCCGTCCTCCACGAACTCAAAGGTGCCGTCCATGATCTCCACTTCGCCGGCCCACTCGCCCTTGAAGCCGGTGACCCGGATCTTGGTGCCGGGGACGAGCTTGGCAGCGTCCTCCTCGGAGCACTGGAGCTCATACAGGAAGTAGGCGCCGTCGGGGCTCTGGCAGTAGACGGTGACCTTGTTGTCCCACCAGGACTGATGGCCCTGGACATAGGTCTCCACAACCACCTGGGAATTCAACTCGGCGGCCACATATTCCTCGTGGCTCATGACGGCGGGAGCGGCAGGCTCGGTTTCCGTCGGGGCCTCGGCGGGAGCCTCGGTAGCGGCAGGGGCCTCCGTGGCGGCGGTGGTAGGAGCCTCGGTGGGCTCCTGGGTCTTGGCGCAGGCGGCAAATGTAAGCACCATGGTCAAAACCAGAAGCAGCGCAAGGATCTTCTTCATTTTCGCATTCTCCTTTTTGTAAGGTGTTTTGTGCTAACTGACATCCTCATTATACATCTTTTCCCAGAGAAATCAATGCGCAAAACAGCACATTCTACGAATTTTTCTTTTCCGTTTTGTCAGAAATCACATACATACCCTTCCCGCCCCACGGAAAGACAAATTGTTGTTTGAAAGTGTGCGTTGGAAATAATCTGTCATTGCGAACCAGTCCGCAGACTGGTGTGGCAATCCCCCGGTTGAAAGGGACCAGGTAACGATTATCACCAAAAACCGTAACAATCCACGTTTTTCCGGGCGCTTTTCGATACATTTCCCCTCTAACCGGTGGATTGCCACGCCAGTGTGCGCACTGGCTCGCAATGACATTCGTTTATTTAGCGCGCACTTGTAAACAACAATTTACCGCTTATGCGGGCCGGGGCGTGTCTCTTTTCAGCGCCTTTTCAGCTTCTCCCGCAGCACATAGGTTCCCATGCCGATCCAGCAAAGGGCCAGGCCGCCCAGAAGGAGCTTGGCTTCGGTGGGCAGGGGGCCCAACGTCTCCCCATCCTCCCGGGGCTGAATCTGATCCAAGCGGTACAGGGAGGTAACCTCGGAAAAGAGCTTGTCAATGGCGGCGTCGTCAAAGCTCTGGCCTCTTCGCACACCCTTGTTCACATTCTCGATCAGCTGCCCGGCGGCGTTTCGCAGGGAGGCGGATCCGTTAAACACCGGGGTAACGAAGGTATTCTGGGTATTCTCCAGCAGAAGCTTCGCCGCATCAATCTTTACGGAGTAGTAATAGTCGTTGTCCTCGCCGCTGCGCTCCAGATACGCCTGATACTCGGGGCTTTCCTGGGCCTTGGCAGTGACGGGCACATAGCCTTCCGTGGTGGAGTAGGCAATCTGCACAGAGTTCGTCAGCAGAAACTGGGCGAACAGCCAGCTTGCCAGCACCTCCTGGGGATCCTCCTTTTGGAAAACGCAGAGGCTGGGTCCCTGGGAGATCATCTGTGGGTGCTCCGGGTCAAATTGAGGGATGGTCATGACCTGGGTTTCAAAGCGCACCAGCTTGTCCTCGGCAATGTCGATGAGGGGAGCGTCAGAGCCCATCCAGGTGGCTCCCGCCGTGGAGTCGATGGCGAAGATGCACTGCCCGGCGTTGAGGAAATTGGCCGGGTAGCTGGCCAGCTTGAAGGTGTTGAAGGCCCCGGTTCCCGCGTGCTCCGCGATGGTCAGCAGCAGCTCCCGGGTGGTGTCGTTGAAAATGGCAATCTTTCCGGTTTCGTCAGAGTACCCCGCCCCCTTCTGGCGCAGCATCTGGATCATCATATTGTCCGTGGACTTGTAAATAAAGGGAATCAGCACCTTCTGTCCGTTCAGCAGGAAATTCCCGTCGGCATCCTTCTCCATAGCCGCCTCGGAGACCTCCCAGATAAAGTCCCAGGTCAGGGTTTCCGGCAGGGTATATCCCAGCTTCTCCACATAGGTTTTGTTCACATAGCACGCCTCGGTGGAGCGCATGAAGGGGAGGGCGTAGTGATTCCCGTCAATGACGCACTCTTCCAGAAACTGTGGGATAATCTCCTGCCGGGTGGGGGAATCGAAGCGCAGCTCCTTTCCTCCCAGACCGTAGCGGGGATCGTCCAGCAGTTCGTCCAGGGCCGTTACGGTATCCGCCCCGGTCAGGTAGGTGGCAATGTGGTCGGGGTAGGTGATGCAGACGTTGGGGGTGGTATCCGTAGCGATGTTGGTAATCACATCGTTGTAAATCTTGCCGTAGTCGGTATACAGCCGCAGATTCACAGTGATGTTGGGATACAGCGCTTCAAAATCGGCAATGGCCTGCTTGTAAATGGCCACCTGGGTCAGGTTGGTATCGTTTTTCGCCCAGAAGGTGATCTCGTAATTCCGGCTCTCGTCAAACGCCCCGGGCAGGGAGAAGCTTTTCTTCTCCCGGGAGCCGTGGCACCCCGCCAGGGAGCACACCATGAAAAGAGCCAGCGCCAATGCAAGGATTCTCTTCATCCTTTTGTACCTCCCCGGGCCACACCGGCCATGATTTTCTTCCGGAACACCAGAAACAGCACGATCAGCGGCGCGGAGATCACCACCACAGCGGCCATCATGGCGGGGATGTTCTCCCGTCCAAAGCCGTTCTCCCGAATCTCCTGGATGCCGTTGGACACCAGAAAATAGGCCTGGTCATCGGTAATCAGCCGGGGCCACACGTAGCTGTTCCAGCACTCGATGACCTTGAGAATGGTAACGGTGATGATAGTGGGGCGGCAGATGGGAATCAGCACCTTGAAAAGGTACTTAAAGTCCGAGGTTCCGTCCACCTTGGCGGCGTAGTACAGTTCATCCGGCACCTGGGCAAAGTTCTCCTTCAGCAGGTAGATGTAGAACACCGAGGTCACCGACGGAAGAATGAGCCCTAAGAAGGTGTTGCGCAGATTCCAATCGGTGATGGTGACAAAATTGGTAATCACCACCAGCTCCCCGGGAATCATCATCAGAGCGAGGAAACCCGTAAACACCAGATCCCGCCCCCGGAACCGGAGCCGGGAGAAGGCATAGGCCGCCAGCACCGTGACAATCAGCATCAGCGCCGTGGTGCCCAGGGTGAACACAATGGTATTGACAAAATACCCGCCCAGGGGCACCGCCGTGAAGGCTGTCCGGTAATTCTCCAACGTGGGATCGGTGGTATAGAGCTTGGGCACCCACTCGGAGTTGTAGGCGCTGTAGCTTTTCACCGAACTGAGCAGCATCCAGTAGAAGGGAAACAGCACAACAAATGCCCAGAGGGTCAGCAGGGCATACAGTACGGCCATTCCAACGCGCTTGCGCAGGCGCGCGGAGCGTTCAATCCGCTCATAATCCATTTTGGGCCCTCCTTAGGAATAGTGGACGTGCTTCCGGCTCACCAGCAGATTGATGCAGGTGATGGTCAGCACAATGGCGAACAGAATCATGGCCGCCGCCGAGGCGTAGGAGGGGTAGCCGCCGGAATTGCCATAGAGCATATCGTAGACATAGCCCACCAGGGTATTCATACCTGCGGCGTTCAGGTCCACGCCGAACAGAGCCACCGCGTCGGAATAGGCCTTGAACGCCCCGATAAAGCCCGTAATCACCAGATAAAACACCGTAGGCGAGATCATGGGCAGGGTGATCCGGGTGAAAATCCGCCACTTGGGCGTCCCGTCAATCCGGGCGGCGCTGTAGTACATGGGATTCACCGAGGCCAGAGCGCTGGTGAGAATCAGGATTTTGAAGGGGCTGACGATCCACACGGTGTACACGCACAGCACCAGCATCTTGGCCCAGTAGGGCCCGTCGATGAAATCCACCGGCCCCGCCCCGAACCAGCTCAGCACCAGATTGATCAGGCCGTCGGAATAGGGGGTTTTCTTGAACAGAATCATGAACACCAGACCCACCGCCAGGGTATTCGTCACATAGGGCAGAAAATACACGGTCTGATACAGCTCCCGGAGCTTTTTGATGGAGCTTAGCCCTAAGGAGATCAGCAGCGCCAGCCCGGTGGACACGGGCACGGTGATAATCACCAGGATGAAGGTATTCTTCACCGCCTGGAGGAAGTAGGGGTCCCGCAGCACATAGGAGAAGTTGCCCAGCCCCACCCCCCGGTAGGTCTGGGAAGCGAAATTGTAGCCCTCCTCCACAGAGTAGATCATCACATCCACCAGCGGGTACACCAAAAACAGCCCCAGAAATACCAGGGCGGGCAGCAGATAGAGCCAGCCCTTACGGTTTTGTTTGTCCATAGGCCTACCTCTTAAAACCGGATGCGGCTGCCGTCAGCGCTGTCAAAGAGGAAAAGCTTCCCCTCCTTCAGATGGAAGCGGATGGTGTCCCGGTGGGTATGTTCCACATGTTCCGAGCCCACGATGGCCCGGATTACTTCCCCCTGGAAGGCATCATTCCGGCACACCACGCTGATGTCCCGGCCCATGACCTCCACCCGGTCCATTTGGCAGTGGAGCTCTCCGTCCTCCCGGGGGACAAAGCCCTCGGGCCGCACGGCGGCCACCACTTCCCGGTCTGCCATACCGGGGAGATTCAGCACGGCGTCGCTGCCGATATAGAGCTTCTCCCCTTCAATCCGGGCGGAAAATACGTTGATGGGGGGCGTACCCAGGAACTTGGCCACGAACAGGTTCACGGGGTTGTCGTAGACCTCCTGGGGCCTGCCGATCTGCTGCACCACGCCCTCCTTCATTACCACAATCAGGTCGGAGATGGACATAGCCTCCTCCTGGTCGTGGGTGACGAATACGGTGGTGATGCCGGTGGAGCGTTGAATCCGGCGGATTTCCTCCCGGGTCTGCAGCCGCAGCCGGGCGTCCAGATTGCTCAAAGGCTCGTCCAGCAGTAGGATTCTCGGCATTTTCACCAGAGCCCGGGCAATGGCCACCCGCTGCTGCTGGCCGCCGGAAAGCTCGCTGGGCTTTCGCTCCAGCAGGCCCTCGATCTGCACCAGCTTCGCCGCCTCCAGGGCCTTTTCGTTCATCTGCTCCTTGGTCAGACGGTCCTTCCCCTTCCGGTTTTCCAGGGGGAACCGGATGTTCTGCAGCACCGTCAGATGGGGATACAGGGCATAGTTCTGGAACACCAGCCCCACCCCCCGGTGCTCCGGAGGCAGATTCGTCACGTCGTCCTCGCCGAAGAAAATCTTCCCGGAGGTAGGCTCCTGCAGGCCGCTGAGAAGGTTTAAGGTGGTGGACTTACCACAGCCCGAGGGGCCTAAGAGGCCGATCAGCTTCCCATCGGGAATCTCGAAGCAGAAGTCGTTCACCGCCACCACCTCCCGGGGGTCGCGCTTACTCCGGCTGGGGAATTTTTTGGTCAGATGCTGCAAGGTAACTTTCATGTGATCCCTTCCTCTGAATATTCATTCCAGACATCCCGCCCGTGTCCAAGGACGCGCAAATTGCGGTTTGCAGGTGTACGCCACAAATTATCTGTCATTGCGAACCAGTGCGCACGAAAAATACGCTGTCATTGCGAGCCAGTGCGCACACTGGCGTGGCAATCCCCCGGTTAGAGGGGAAATGTACCGAAAAGTGCCCTGAAGAGTGGGAGTCGTTGCGATTTTTGGTGGTAATCGTTACTTGGTTCCATTCAACCGGGGGATTGCCACACCAGTGTGCGCACTGGTTCGCAATGACAGATAATTTGCAATGTGCCCTTTCAAACAACAATTTACCCGTCCGGGCGAATACTGTAATTATATATGGATTTCCCCGCCATTGCAACCCCAAAACGCCCTTCCGGGCAGACAAACAGGGGTGATCCGTCTGAGAACCACCCCTGTTTTTGTATCTTTGTGTTATTTCCCGGAGCGCTTTGCCTCCAGCTGCGCCTTATACTCGCCGTGGCGCTTGTCCAAATCGTAGGTCAGCAGCACCGCCACCATGGCCAGCAGCACCACCGTAGGCAGCGTGGCGCCGATGTGCATCAGGCCGTTGACTACGCTTTCTCCCTGGACGCCCGCGCCTTCCACATAGCCGATGGCATCCAGCAGAACCGCGATCAGCGCCGTGGCAATGCCCTGGCCGGTCTTGGAGGCCAGCGTCATTCCCGCAAAGGACAGCGACTCCACCCGAACCCCGATTTTCAGCTCGCCGTAGTCCACCGTCTCACTGGTCATGGGGAACAGGCACGTGGTGTACAGGGAAGCGCCGATTCCGTAGCAGAAGATGCCGAAGATCATAATGGCCGGAGAGAAATCCCGGGTAATCACCCGCAGGCCCAGGCCGGCAGCGCCGATGAGCAGGCCCAGGATGACGGTTTTCACCTTGCCCAGCTTGTCCGTCAGGGGCTTGGAAACAGCGGTGGCGCCCATCATGGACACGAACATGAACACCATCAGCAGGCTTGTCAGCATGGGGTTGTTGAACTTCGCGGTCACATAGAACATCATCACGCCGCTGGTGATGGAATAGCTGGCGCCGTAGACCAGATATACCAGCACCATTTTCACATAGTACTTGTTGCGCAGCAGTGTACGCAGTCCGTCCCAGATATTCAGGCGGTTTTCCTTCTGGACGGAGATGGTCTCCCGGGTGCCCGCGAACACAATCAGGTAGCTGGCCGCGAACAGCGCCGCAAGATGCCCACGCCGATGGAGTAGGCCGTACCCACGTTGGAGGCCTTCCCGGTGATCATGGGAATCACCATGCTGGGCAGCAGCACGCCCAGGGTGCCGATGAGGCCCTTGGAGCGTGCCATCCGCATCCGCTCCTGGGAGCTGTCGGTGACCCGGACCATCAGGGTATTGTAGGGCACGTCCACCATGGTCATCAGCATGCCGGTGCCCACATAGGCCACCGTCACCCAGATCATCTTGGCCACATCGCTGAGGCCGGAGGGCACTGCGAAGAGCATCAGCAGGAACAGCCCCGAGGGGATGGAGCAGTACAGAAGATAAGGCCGGACCTTGCCGTGTTTGGAATTGGTGTTGTCCACGATGGTGCCCATGATGGGATCATTGATGGCGTCCCAGATCTTGGCCAGCATCATCATAATGCCCACATAGGTTGCCTTCAGTCCCGCGTAATTCACCAGGTAAAACAGCAGGAAGGTGCTCTGCACAATGCCGCTGCCCTGCCGGGAAAATTCCCCGAAGCCGTAAGCCAGGATGGACCTCTTGGATAGGGTTCTCTCTTTCTCCATAATGTTACCTCTTTTCTCAGATTGTCTTGACACGCGTAAATTGTTGTTTTTCGAATTTACGCTGTCATTGCGAGCCAGTGCGCACACTGGCGTGGCAATCCCCCGGATCTTCCGGGAACTCAAAAAGCGGAGAAACATCGCTTTCTCAGAGGTCGCGGCCATTGCGGCAGCAACCATGACCACCATAAGAAGATTGATGAGCGTAAACGCCCACCGGTAACTTCCCTGCGCGCGGTACAGGAAGCCCGCCGCCGGGAAGAAGATGCCGATGCTCACAAAGGTGCTGGCCTGAACCAGTCCCAGCAGCCCCGTGCAGGCCCGCTGGCCGAAGGTATCGCTCATGAGAAGCGACGGGGTCACCGTGCACAGCGGGTAGGCCAGGCCCATCATCCCCGCAGCCAGGTACATGGCACCAGGATTCGTGGGCAGGAAGATCAGCAGCCAGGTGGCAATCCAGGCCAGCGCCGAGGTGTAGAGGATAAAGGCCCGTGTGCCGAACCGGTCGGCCAGCATGCCGCCCAGAATCGTTCCGCCGTGCCCGCCAGCATCATCGCGGAGTAGACCTGAGAGGATTGGAGGATGCTCAGGCCCTCGTTCTGCAAATGGGAGGGGATGTAGGACTGCACTGTGGACAGTAGCCCCGCCGCCAGCAGCGTCACCAGCAGGATCAGGCCAAAGAGGGATGTTTTTCTCGCCTCCTGCTCGCTGAGGTCCAGAACCCCCGATTTCACCGTTTTCTTGCCGGAGGGCTCCTGCTCCCCCTCCGGCGCCTCGGCGGGAGCCTCCTTCACCAGCAGGGCAATTGCGGGAAAGCCCAGGCACAGGACGATGCCGCCCACAATCAGAGCCGTCATTTTCAGGCCATACTTTGTAAGAAGAACTCCGCAGAGGGCGGAATACAGCGCGGTTCCCAGGGTCATTCCCGTAAAAACCACGGAAAGCGCCAGTCCCCGTCCTTTTGTATACCAATTCGTAATGATTAAGGAAGCGGGGGTATAGCCGCACAGGGTCGTGGCGATTCCCAGGCAGATGAATCCGGAAAACAGAATCACAGGGCCCGCAATGGCGAACTGAACATAGGCCGCCGCCATCAGGGCGCAGCCCAGCAGCATCATGCGCTTCATCCCCATAACCCGGATGATTTTTCCGATGTACAGCCCCGAGAGAAAAATCGCCGCCGTGGCCGCCACACTGGCCAGGGAAACAATGGTCATGGGAATTCTCTGCCGCTCAAGCTCCGGGAAAAACAGGGTAAACAGCTTCGTCCCGCTGGTTACCAGGAATATGGACAGGAATACCCCCGCCGTAGTAGCAATGGGCGACTCCTTTTTCCCCGTGGTTTTCGTCGTAGATTTCTCCCCCTTTGGGTTATCGGATTTTGGATGCAAACTGACAAATTGGTGTTTGCAGCACACGTTCCAATTATTCTGTCATTGCCATGAAAAAAGCTGTCATTGCGAACCAGTGCGCAATGACAGCTTTTTTCATGGCAATGACAGCTTTTTTGTTACGCTATACAATACAGGGAAGCATGCTGCAATTCCTCCTCTGACAATTGGGAACGGGCAATTTCCTGATAGGCCCGGCAGGTCTTCAGCAGCTGGTCGTGGGTTCCCATTCCGGCGATTTTCCCGTCCTCCAGCACAATGATCTGATCCGCGTGGAGGATGGTGCCGATCCGCTGGGCCACGATCAGCTTTGTTGTGTGCTTCCCGTGTTCCTCCAGGGCCTGCCGCAGCATCCGGTCCGTTCGGTAATCCAGGGCGGAGAAGGAATCGTCGAAAATCAGAATCTCCGCGTCCGCGCAGACCGCCCGGGCGATGGACAGCCGCTGCCGCTGGCCGCCGGACACATTGATGCCGCCCCGGGAAATCTCCGCCTGGATGCCCCCGGGCATCCGGCTGACGAATTCCCGGCTCTGGGAAACCGCCAGAGCCTGCTCCAGCTCCGCCGGGGGCGGCGTTCTGCTTCCCCAGCGCCACATTGGAGGCCACGGTTCCGGAGAACAGCACCGCCTTCTGGGAAACGTATCCGATTTTCCCGCGCAGGGCGTGAATCTCATAATCCCGCACGTCCACACCGTCCACCAGCACCTGCCCGGAGGATGCGTCAAAGAAGCGGGGAATCAGGTTGACCAGCGTGGTCTTCCCGCTGCCGGTGGCGCCGATGAAGGCCACCGTCTGCCCCGGCTCCGCGGTGAAGCTTATGTCACTGAGCACGTCCTCCCCGCTCATGGGATAGCGGAAGGACACCTGACGAAATTCCACCCGGCCCCGGGCCAACTTTCCCCGCCGCGCTGCGTTCCGTTTTGAATTCTGATCCCGGTGTCCAGCACCTCGTTGATACGGTGTACGGACACCATCACCCGGGGCAGCATGACAAACAGCACCGTCATCATGGCAAAGGCCATAATCACCTGCATGGCATACTGGGAAAACACCACCATGTCCGAGAAAATGGTCAGCCGCTCCATGCCCCCGGCCCCGGCCAGCAGGTACGCGCCCACCCAGTAGATGGCCAGGCTGATTGCCGAGGTGATTAGGGTCATGGTCGGCATCAGCAGGGCGGTGATCTGGTCGGCAAACAGGTTCATATGCGTCAACGCGGCGTTGACCGCCTCGAATTTCTTCTGCTGATAGCCCTCGGCGTGATAGGCCCGGATGACCCGGATTCCGGTGAGATTCTCCCGGGTAACCCGGTTTAAATCGTCGGTGAGCCTCTGAATTACCTTGAATTTAGGCAGCACCAGCACCGCCACGGCCAGAATCAGCAGGCTGATCACCGCCACCGCGGAAAACGTAGCCAGACTCCGCTGCCACTGCTTGCCCACAATTTTCGTCAGGCCCCAGACCATCATCACCGGGGTTTTGGTGATAATCTGCATCCCCATCGCCACCAGCATCTGCACCTGGGACACATCGTTGGTGCTCCGGGTAATCAGGCTGGCCGTGGAGAAGCGTTCCAACTCCTCATTGTAAAAGCCCATGACCTTCCGGAACAGCTGTCCCCGAAGGGTCTGCGCCAGAGCCGCGGCCACCCTGGTCGCCAGATACCCGGTGGCAATGGCCGCGGCCATGCTGCCCAGGGCGGACAGGAGCATATAGGCGCCGTTTCGCAGAATCTCCCCCATTTCCGACCCCGGGGTTTTGACCAGCCGCGTGATGGCGGACATATACTCCGGCATCTTCAGCTCCAGCCATACCTGTACAAAGACAAACAGAATGCCCAGCGCTGTCATGTATTTCTCTTTCCGATGCAAATAATGAATCATTTTTTCCATAGATTCCCCCTGCCGCCCGGGTTCCGTATTCTCCAACCGCCCAAAGCAGCGCATCCCATTGTACACCCCTTTGAAAAACTTTCCGTCAACATTTCATAAAAAAATCCCCCGCCCTGGTACAGAGATAAAGCCTCAACGAAAAGGTTTTTTGAGCTCTCTCATGAACTGGAAGATGATATCGTCGTGGTCCCGCAGCCATTCATGGCCGTAATCGGGATAGAAAAGGACGGATTTGGGGGCGGTGATTTTGTTGTAGGCCGCAAACTGGGTGGACGGCGGGCAGATGGTATCCAGAAGTCCCGTTGCCATCAGCACGGTGCCCCGGATCCATTTGGTCATGTTCTGGATGTCGATGTAGCCCAGCTTCTCAAAGATTTCCTGTTCCCGTTCATGGCGGGGATCGAACATACGGAAATAATCCCGGAGCTCCTTGTAAGCATCCACATCCAGATCCATCTCCCAAACCCGCTTATAATCGGAGAGAAAGGGATACTGGGGCGCCACCCGCTTGATTTCCGGCACTAAGGACGCGCAGGCCAGGGTCAGACCGCCACCCTGGGAAGCGCCCATGGCGCCCACCCGGTTTGCGTCCACCTGGGGAAGTCCCATGACGATTTTCGCAAGCTCCGCCGTATCCAGCATGATATTGCGCATGAGCATATTGTCCGCGTCCGCATCCTCCAGGCCCCGGATAAACTGGCCGTACAGGGTGTTTCCTTTGACACCGCCCACATCCTCCGAAAGGCCGGCCTGGCCCCGGCAGTCCAAAACCGCCACCACAAAGCCCTCGGACACATAATTCAGCTTGTCGTTCCAGTTGCCGGAATACCCGGTATAGCCGTGAAACTGGAGCAGCGCCGGACAGGGCTTGGAGACGTTCTTGGGGATCAGGAGCTTGGCGTGGATTCTGGCTCCCTTGACACCGGTAAAGAACAGGTCAAAGCAATCCGCGCAGTCCGTCTGAAAGTCAGCCGGGATCAGCTCTGTTTGAGGATCCGTGTCATTCATCTCCCGCAAAGCCCTGGCCCAGTATTCGTCAAAATCCTTGGGGCAGGGCGTGCAGCCCCGGTACTGAAACAGTTCCTCTACGCTCATGTCTATCATTGGCATAGCTTTTTCGCTCCTTCTACCATTTCTCGATCTGTTTGGCTTCCGCCCAGCCGTCCCGCCGGACAATATGGGGTGTTTCTATTCTATTTTCCCGCGTAGGAATTGTCAACCGCCAGGTGGCCAAATCTCGAAAAGGAAAATCCCGAAATACCGGCAGTTAGGAAGAATGCCCCGGTACGCCTCTTCGTCAGTGAAATCGCTTTGTTTCATCCTGGCTTTGAAAAATGAGCCCGCCGCATCCGGACGGGAAAACGCTCCGTTTCCCGGTTTGCGGAAAACGGAGCGTGCTGATATGATTATCAGATAAAACCATTTGGTTTTGCGCTTAACGTCTTTTCCCAACAGACCGACAAATTGGTGTTTGTCGAACTGAAAAAGAACTGTCATTGCCATGAAAAAAGCTGTCATTGCGAACCAGTGCGCACACTGGTGTGGCAATCCCCCGGTCCTTCCACCATTTTTCGTTTATCGTGGTGTGTATACACGTGATGATTGCGAACCAGTCCGCAGACTGGTGTGGCAATCCCCCAACATTTCAGGACGGTTCGTTAGGGCGTTTATCCGTTTTTCGTACATCCCGGAATATCCGGGGGATTGCCACGCCAGTGTGCGCACTGGCTCGCAATGACAGCGTATATTCAACAAACACCAATTTGACGACCAACTTACGAAAGTCGATGACCTGATCCGTGTTTTCCTGTCCACGTATTCCAAAAGAATGGTTGTCGGATTTCTTTATCATTTGCACGGGCATGCACCGTTGAGATGCGTAATGGCAAAGAAAAATACCCCCAATGGCTTTCAAAGCCATTGGGGGTATTAACACGATTCAGATCAGGAGACTGCCGCTCCCATTAACCCTTGATCGCGGCCTGTGTCGCTGTTATCCATGGCGGGGGAAATTTCCCCCGAAACCATGATTTTTGTTGTCTGCTTACGTTTGCCCTCCACATGGCAGTGAAGGGGCTTGTCGGGATCTCCGTCGAAGCGCAGGTACCAGTCGAAGCTGTCCTTGGATACTACAATTTTTGTGACGAAGGCTTCCACTACACTGTCTGGAACATCGGTGCCTTCCTCACAGTGGGTATACTGTTCCAGTGCGTACTGGAGGACGGTCAGCTTCTCAGTGCAGTCCACCACTTCCTTTGGTGCGGCTTGCGTGGAGAGCTTCTCGATTTCTTTCTGAAGCTTCTGAATCTTGGGCTCTACTTCGGCGCACCTGGTTCTGAACATCTCCCGGCTGATTTCACCCTCGGAGCGCATTTCGATGTGGCATCCAGCTTTTTGTTCAGTCGTGCTAGCTCTGCCTGCTTGACTTCCAGGAGGGCAGCTGTATTTTCTTCTGCCTCAGTGTCGCCGATGTGGGCTTCTAGAATAGAGTTAGCAAGGGCCAGCACCTTATCCTTTTCAGAGAGGTACTTCCGGAAAATCAGGTTCGCCATCATCTGCAGCCGCCATTCGGGGATCATGGGGGACTGGCAAATGCCCTCCAGAGGAAGCCCCTTTCTCTTGCGGCTTTCATAGGAGCCAGTATGGACGGAACTGTAGCACTGGTAGGCATTACCGGGATTTCGGTCAGACCGATCCCACTTGCGCATATTGAAAGTATGTCCGCATTCACAGATCAGCAGCTTGCCCCATACTGTCGTGCGGGGTTTCTTTCCCTTACTTCTCGGTCCCATATTCAGATTTTTGCATGCGCTCCTTTTTGATTCCATAATCCGCTGCACTCTTTCAAATTCTTCCACCGATACGATGGGTTCGTGGGTTCCCTGCACCTGTGTCATTGCAACCTCACCGTAGTTTTTGATCTTTTTCTGTTTCAGATAGTCCGGTGTATATTCCTTGTGGTAGGTCATAATACCGCAGTAGAAGGAGTTTTTCAGCACATGGGAAATGACAGTGGGAAACCATTAGGAGAACTCTCTGTGCAGATTTTGAACACCCCCAGCTGTAGGATCCAGGAAATGTATGATCTTCTGAGAAAGGGCAGGGCACTTGCACAGCAGTATGAAGACATCGGAGATTATGCTCTTTGGTTCCAGGCGAATGACGCTTATCTGAAACTGGAGACACTCCTGCGCGAATATCCGCTGCTTGACCTGCTGCAAAGGGACTGGTCTGTTTTCTGGGAAACAACCGTCCTCACATACAAGGATTGGCCCGCATACCGGGAGTACTTCAGCTATTTCAAAGGGATTGTGACGGACATCTCGTTTTTTCATACCGTTATCGGTCATTTCATCCGGAACGGTGTTATGCCAATACAAGAACCGAATTCCGGCAGCATTTCTGAAGCAGTAAAACGACTGACGGATAATTACTATCCCATCTACCTGCGGGATGAAAAGAAAGGGTATCTGTATGCGTACCACCGTAACAAGCCAATCACGCTGGATTTTGAATCCGGAAATGTGGCTTCTGTATCTGGTGATTTTCAAATTGTGGAGACATACACCTCGGATGATTTGCTGATGCTTTTGAAGATTGATTTCTACAAAGCACTGGAAGCTGGGCATCTCATTCGGCAATGTGAATACTGTGGGCGGTTCTTCCTGCTGACCAAACGGCTCCACACAAAATACTGTGATAACCCGGCTCCGGATAATCCAAAATACACCTGCGCGCAAATGGGCTACCGGCTTACCCGCAGAAAGGAAACACCTGAAGATGATCCCAAGATGGATGCCCTGCTGCGCTGCCTGCAGCGGATCACTAAGGATTGTTCCAGGGGGATCATCACGGAAGAAGAAAAGCGATCACTGAAAGCAAAGGCGGAAGAGCTATACCATGCGGCAAAGATTCATTCTGGAATTACATACGCAGATTTTGAGAAATCCCTGGAATCCCAAAACCTGTATCCTCTCTGCGGGGTGAAAAGAAAATCCAACCCTGTAGGGCATCCAAAGAAAGAACCAGTCAGGAGCTGATCCCATGACCAACGAGGAAGTGGTGCAGGCGTATTACCATGGCAGCAGCCAGGCTCTGGAACAACTGTGCCAGAATAATAGGAATTTCATTCGATCTGTCGCAGTCAGAGCGGCAGAAACTTTCAACTATTCTGATATTGAAGAATTGTGCAGTGTGGGTATGGTGGCCTTTCTGGAGCTACTCAATAGCAGATCCTATGACCCGGAAAAATCGCGCTTGAGTACATATTTCTATCCCCATCTTCAGGGAGCCATGCACCGCTACCTCGAAAAGAACACCGGGTGCATACCGCTCAGTAAACACCAGATGGAACTTGTCCGCAAAGCGCAGCGGCTATACAACGAGGCGAATCTGGCTGTAGATGCCGTGGCAAAAGAACTTGGAATCACACCGGCTCGTGCTGCACTGCTTATCAATCACAACACCCACACTATTTCCTTTGACGCATTAAAAGAGGAAGATCAGAGCAGCCTGGTCACTAAATCTGTGGAATACACGGTTCTGAAAGAGATTCAAATAGAACTACTGGAGGAACAGTTTCAAAAATTGTCCGCAAGGGATCAGTATATCCTTGGAAGCTGCTATGGTGTCTTTGGTTTTGAACAGAAATCTGTGGATGATCTGTCTTTTGAAGAGATGCTCACCTTGGATGGGGTATACAAAGCAAAAGAAGCCGCATTGGAGCGGCTTCGGAAATTGTGCAGGGATAGTGCGATCCCGCTTTGGCGGCAGGCGTACAGTCTAAACCGGAGATTAGCTCAGAACCGATTTAATTTGGAATAGTTAGCGCTTGATTCCTGTGAAAAGGATTCGGCAGATTATACACTTTATAATTCCTGCACACAAAGCGAGTTTTGCGCTATCCCCCTGCATTGCAAGATGCAGGGGAATAGCGTTCATATGCTTATTCTTCACCCAGTTCCTTCAGAGCCTCGGAGATCTTCTCGTTACCCTTATCGAAATCAGCAACGGCGGACATGACCTTCTGATAGGCTTCTTCGCCTG
>JBJEYY010000267.1:0-25132 GCA_051887095.1 Faecousia sp.
GTGCTGTTGTTGCGCCCTTTTTGGTGGTGGCTTACTGCTGTGTTGTTTCAAACTTACCCTCCTCAGTCAATGGCAACCCATTTACCACTGTGAGCGCTTTTGTACAGCGCATCGCAGATCTTCATCATGTGCAGGCCGTCTTCGAAGGTGGCGAAGGGATTGGCGGTTTTCTCGCCCCGGATGGCACTGTAAATGGCGGTGAAGTTCTGCTTGAAGGCATCGGGGAAGCCCTCGGCGTGGCCACCGGGATAGCTAATGATGGATGCAGTGTCGCTGTCCACCAGGGATGGGTCTTTGGTCAGCAGGCCGTTGGGCTCATCCCGGTGGCCGATGAGCAGGTCGTTGACCTTCTCGTTGTCCCACTCCAAGGACTGCTTGGTGCCGGCAACCTGCAGTACGGTCTGGTTCTTCTTGCCGGAGAACACAGCGGAGAAGGTGGCGGTTCCCACCGCGCCGCCGTCAAAGCGCAGCAGAATGCAGGAGAAGTCCTCGGTATCGATGGCGACCTCCTTGGGGCCCTCCGCGGTCATCTGAGTGCGCTGGGGGTAGACGGTCTTGAACTCAGCAAAGACCTCCGTGATCTTCTGACCAGTGACATATTCTGCCAGATCCATCCAGTGAGAGCCCAGATCCGCGGTGGCCCGGGTTTTGCCGCACTGGTCGGACAGGATCTTCCAGCTGAAATCGGTCTTGTGCTGCAGCCAGTCCTGTAGATAGCCGCCCTGCACATGATAGACTTGACCCAGCTCGCCGTTTTGCACCATGCGGCGCATCCGGTAGGGAATGGGATAGAAGCGGTTGTGGAAATTCAGCGCGCCCACCAGCCCCCGGCTGTTGATGGCGTCCACCATTTTCTGAGCTTCCTCGGCGTTTCTTGCCATGGGCTTTTCGCACACCACATGGATGCCCCGCTGGACGGCTGCCATGACGACCTCCATATGCATACTGTTGGGGGTGCAGACGTGAACACAGTCCGGCTTACAGGTGTCCATCATTTCCTGATAATCGGCGAATCCGGCGGGAACACCCAGCCGCTCGGCCTTCTCTTTTGCGCCAAAGGGGTCTGCGATGGCGACCACATCCACATAGGGAACACGGCGGAGTGCTTCCACATGGGCAACACCGATGAAGCCCATGCCGACAACGGCTGCTTTTAAGCGTTTCATATATTATCTCCTTCTGTGGTTCATTATTCTGCTGCCAGCGCGGCAGCACCGATCAGTGCGGCCTCATAGCCCAGAGGGGTGCATACCACGTCGATATTCTGCATTTTGCGGAAGGCATTGGCCTTCAGCGCGGCGGTGATGGCTGGGCGCAGCAACTCCAGTGAGGCGGAAACGCCGCCGCCTACCACCACAGCCTGAGGATTCAGAACGTTGACGCAGTAGGCCATCCCTCTTCCGAGATAAGTACCGATTTCGTCGAAGATGGCCAGTGCCTTGGGGTTGCCAGCCTGTGCCAGTTTGGCGCAGCCGGCGCCGTCGGCTTTCGATCCGGCCTGGGCCAGTGCGGCGGCAAATTCTGCGTCCTGTTGGGCCATTTGGGCGGTGAGGCGATTCAGGGCTGTGCCGGAGCCGTGGGCTTCCAGACAGCCTTCCTGCCCGCAGGGGCATTGGGCAGGGTGATCGTACTCCACCTTCAGGTGGCCCAGCTCACCGGCAAAGCCATCCGCACCCCGGACCAGCGTGCCTCCGGAAACGGAGGCACCGCCCACACCGGTACTGACGGTCATCCACACGAAATCAGAGTATTTCTTTCCGAGACCGAATTTCAGCTCACCGATGGCGCAGGCGTTCACATCGTTGTCACAGCGGATATTTGCAATGCCTAGCTTTTCCCGCAGGTATTCCGCCACGGGCACATTTTCCCACTTTGCGTAGGGGGCGTAGAGGAGAACACCCCGGTCACTGTCCACGATGCCGGGCAGAGAGATGCCCAGACCGTGAATCTCCTTTGCTTCCAATCCCCGCTCCTGCATCAGCTCCCGCAGGGCATCCACGCAGATGTCCAGATGGGTCTGGCTGGAAGCTACGAAAGATGTGAACTTCTTCTGGGTGAGGATGCTGCCGTTTTCGTCGGTCAGGGCGGCAATGGTTTTTGTACCGCCAATATCCAGTGCTGCATAAATCATGGCAATGCGCACCTCCCTGCTATGCGGCAATTACGCAGACTCGTTCATTCTGCGCAGTGCTTGAGAGATGGCATGGCCCAGAATGAGGTGAATGTCTTCCACGACACCGTAGTTCTTGGAGTCAACCACCATGGCGAAATCGGACAGAGCGATGATCTTACCGTTGTAGTCGCCAACGATGCAGGCGGTCTTGGCGCCCACCTCCTGAGCGTACTTGTGAGCCTCCACCAGATTGGCGGAATTGCCGGACACGGACATGGTCAGCACCAGATCGCCGGCCTCCAAATAGTTCTTCATCTGCTCGGAGAAGGTGGTCTCATAGCCGAAGTCGTTGCCCAGTGCGCTGAAAATGGCACTGTTGTCCACGGGGGCCATGATCTTCAGGCGCTTGGAACCGGGGGTATTGATGCCCTTGCCGAAGTCGCAGACCCAGTGGGACGCGGCGGCGGCACTGCCGCCGTTGCCCAGGATCACCAGATGGCGGCCGTTAATGCGGGTTTCGTTGATCAGATCCATCAGTTTTTGGATGCCCTCCCGGGGCAGGCAGTCCATAGCGCCCTTCAGCAGATCGCTGTAGTCATTAAAAAACATGAAAAATCCTCCTATATGTCGCCTTACTTGTCGTCGCCCATGTACTCACCGGAGTTGTCCTCCAGGACGTCATAACCGGCCCGCATATACAGATCCAGTTGGGGCGGGGTGGCGATGCCCAGGGTGACAAAGGGCTCGGTGGCATCGGGATAGTTGCGGGTGCCGTGGAGTACGCCGGGAGGCGCGAAGATGATGTCGCCGGTCTCGCAAGGAATCCAGCGGTCATAGAGATAACACTCGCCTCTTCCGCTGTGGATGATGAGGATCTCCTCGGAAATGGGATGCTTGTGGGGGGCGAACTCTTTGCCGGGCTCATGGAAACCCACGGCGATATTGGTGTTTCTGCAGCCCATCTTGGGGTTCAGGGCAAAATGGACAACGTGACCATTGGGCATGGTCCAGGTCTCACCACCGGAGATGCTAAACTTGCCGCCATATTTCTGAACGTGTTCTTTGTTCGTCATTGTCGTATTCTCCTTTGTCGCAGTATTAGAATTTGATAACCGCCTTGATGGCCGCGCCGCTGCGGGCATCGGTAAAGGCTTGCAGGGAATCTTTGTAATCGTATACAGTGATGATCTTCTGCAGCTGCTTTTTCAGCTGCATGACCTTGTCCACGACGGCGGAAGTGCCGTCTGCCTTGAGCTGAGGTGCCGGGCCCTTGGAGCCGATGATAGTCAGCTCCTTGCGCATAATGGGCAGGGGCTCAAATCCCTCGATGCTGCCGAAATACACGCTGGGAACTATGATCTTGCCTCCGGTTCGGACGATTTCCAGGGTCTGCTTCAGCACTGCGGGAGCGCCGGTGGCCTCGATCACCACATCCACGCCCCCCTGGGCGGTCATTTCCCGCACCTGATCCATCCAATTAGGATCAGAGGTGTCCACCACATCGATTAGGCCGGTTTTGCAAACCTGCTCCAGCCGCAACGGGCTGCGATCCGCGCCGATGACCTTGCCCGCGCCGAGGGTCTGTAAAATCAGGCCTGCAATCAGACCGATAGCGCCCAGACCGATGACCAGCACCGTGTCACCGGGCTGGATATTGGCCCGCATTGCAACATGGTATGCACAGTTGGCGGGCTCCAGCGTGGTGGCGGTGATATCGTCCAGGGTATCAGGAATGGGGCTGAGGAAGCTGTAAGCATCGGTGTTCAGCACCAGAGTTTCCTCCGCAAAGCCGCCGGGCAACAGGGCCTCGTTCATGCTTCTGCAGTAGTTCTGCATCCCGTTGCGGCAGAACCAGCATCTGCCGCAGCCCTTGACCAGCTCGCTGGCGACCCGCATACCGGCCTTCAGACCGTTGGCGGCGCTGCCAGCCTCGGTGATGATGCCGGAAAATTCATGACCGAAATAGCGCTCGCCGGACAGATCCCGCCGACCGTTATACAGCGCCAGATCACTGCCGCATACGCCGCAGGCGCTGACATCAACGCGGACGGTGTCACCCGTCACGGCGCCCAGCGCAGGAATATCCTGCAATTCCAGCACACCCGGTGCCAGTAATTTCACTGCTCTCATAACGATACCTCTTTCACATTCCGAAGGCAGCCCGGGCAGTGGCGATGCCAATCTTCATCTGGCGGTCAGCTTCCTCCACGGTGTCGAACCAGAGCTTCCAGGGATACAGACCGAAGACCTCAAAGGAGCAGTACTTGTTAAAGCCGGTCTCCAGCAAGGCGTCGGCAATGGCCTTGAAATCAATGTGGCCGGTACCGGGGGCGTGGCGGTTGGAATCTGCCAGATGCAGGTTCTGCAGGGCATAGCCGTAGGTTCTCACCGCTTCCACAGGGTTCGATTCCTCAATGTTGATGTGATAGGTGTCGGCCATGGTTCGCACATGGGGATGATCCACCAGCTTAATAAATTCCGTGGCCTCGCGCATGGTGTTCAGAAAATTGGTCTCATACCGGTTGATGGCCTCCACTGCCAGATAGACATCCTTGCCTGCGGCATATTCGCCGACTTTGTGGATGACGTCTGCCATGCAGCGGGTGGCCTCGGCCCGGTCTGCGCCGGGATCGAAGCTGCGGGTGGTTCCGCCGCTGCCGATGATGACCGTTTTTGCGTCCATGTCTGCGGCAACATCAATGACCTTGCGCAGGTAATCCGCACATTTGGCATTCAGCTCCCGGTCCGCAGTAGCCAGCTTGACGCTGCCATCGAAAATGTAGTGCAGGCCGCTGCACTCCAGACCGGCATCCCGGATCCAGCTCTTGACCTCCCGACGGTACTGTTGGGAGCTCTCCACGCCCAGATGCTTTGCGGCAGTGATCTCCACCGCGTCAAAGCCGTGGATGGCGGCTCTGTTGATGGTGTCGTGTAAGTCGTGCATACCGTAAACGGCTGTACACATACTGAACTTCATAAGTGACCTCCTCTGCTGAAGCCGTGCCTGTTAATAGAAATTAACTAACAAAAGCACAAGCTATATTCTTCTTTTGCAGACTTCGGCGAAGCGGTACTAGCAGAAAATTACCCCGTCATTTGTAATTTTCAACAATCCCACATTCCTCCGTCTGGATTTATCATAGCATAATGACCTTCTTTCGTAAAATATCAAAAAAATAACTTTTGATAGTTTTAGACTATTGACATCCAGCTATGTCTGCGTGTAAGATGTAAAGGTAGGATAATGTGCGCATAGGAGGGATTATTGTGACGTTGAATCAGATGATCTATTTCCAGAAGATCGCGCTCTTGGGTAATATGGGAAAGGCCGCCCGGGTGCTGAATATTTCCCAGCCAAGTTTGAGTGTCGCCATCTCCAATCTGGAGAAAGAATTGAACCTATCCCTGTTCCTGCGGGACGGACATAAGCTGACGCTGTCGGCGGAGGGACGTCAGTTTCTCACTCATGTGGATACCGTTCTGGCTGGCATTCAGGAAACCCAGCTACATATGCAGTCCCTTTCCGCCAACCGGGACATCATGATCCGGATCGGCTGTATCTCCCCGGTGATGCTGGAAGCGCTGCCGAGGACGGTCCGGGCCTTCCTGTCAAAACCAGGCAACAGCCATATGAAGGTGGACTTCCGCACAGACAATACCACCAACCTGATTGGAAAGCTGCGGGACGGCTACTGTGACTTTCTGATCTGCTCCGTGTCAAAGGAGGAGGATCTGATTCAGAAGGAGCTTTTCGCTGAGCCCTATGTGCTGCTGAGCCCGCCAGGTTGGGAGGTGCCCGAGTCTTGGGATGTGCTGTTTTCTCGGGATGTTATCGGCTTTCAGGAGCAGACCAGAGCCTGTTCCGAAATTCGGGAAATGCTGGGAGAATACGGCATCGAGCCCGTTTACACCCACAATGCCCCGGATGAGGCCAGCATTGCGGCGCTGGTCTCCTACGGCTTTGGCTATGGCATCGTGCCCATGGTGCCGCCGCTGAAGCACTACGATCTGCAAATATCTCCGCTTCCCACCCCCAATGGCAGCCTGACCCGAAGAATCTACCTGACCCAGTTGATCAACCGGCCTCCGACGGGTGCAGCCAAACGGTTTCTCAAATACCTGTTGGTCCATCGGCTGGAGGAATAACGGAATATGAAAAACTGCCCGGATCTTCTGGTGGGAAAATGCGCAAAATGCGACTTTTTTCCCACAGTGATTCGGGCAGTTTCTTTCAAAATATACAACCGGACTGCAAAATAATATTGGCGCAAGGCGTGGCTTTTTTCGTAATCGTGCTCATCTCATGGAATCGAATAAAAGCGGCTTCCCCGCGGAAAAAATGCCACGGGGAAGCCCAATGAAGAAGATATTAGCCGTTGATTTCCTTCGCGCGGCAGCAGGAAACAAAATGTCCGGGGGACACTTCTTCCAGGACCTGAGGCTCGTGGCACTTGTCGCAGGCATAGTTGCAGCGGGCGGCAAAGCGGCAGCCGGGCTTGGGATTGATGGGGGACACCAGCTCGCCTCGGAGGAGAATGCGCTCCTTCTTGTGCAAAATGTCCGTGGAGGGAACGGCGGACAGCAGTGCCTTGGTATAGGGGTGCATTGGGTTCTTGAACAGCTCCTTGGAGGGGCAGGTCTCCACCAGCTGACCCAGATACATGACGCAGATGTGGGTGGAAATGTGGCGCACCACGGATAGGTCGTGGGTGATGAACATATAGGTCAGGCCCTTTTCCTCCTGCAAATCCTGCATCAGGTTCAGAATCTGCGCCTGAATAGAAACGTCCAGGGCGGAAACCGGCTCGTCGCAGACGATGAAGGAGGGATCCAGAGCGATGGCCCGGGCCACTCCGATTCTCTGCCGTCTACCGCCGTCCAGCTCGTGAGGGTAAGAGTTCCACAGACGCTCATCAAGACCTACGGTGGTCATAATGACTTCAGCACGCTCCTCCATCTCTTTCTTGCTGTAGCGCTTGGATCGGATCAGAGGCTCCTGAACGGTTTCGAACACGGTCATTCTGGGGTTCAGGGAGGAGTAGGGATCCTGGAAGATGATCTGCATCTGCTCCCTGAGCGCATGCAGCTTCTTCTTGTCGACCTTGGTGATATCCTCGCCGTTGAACAGGATCTGGCCACCGGTGCTTTCCAGCAGATGAATCATGGTTCTGCCCAGGGTGGACTTGCCGCAGCCGGACTCGCCGACAACGCCCATAGTGGTGCCCCGCTCAATGGTGAAGGACACATCGTCCACAGCGTGCAGCTTTCCACGGGGGGTATCAAAATATTTCATGAGGTGTTTTGCCTCAATCAGCGGTGTATTTGCCATAGTGTTTGAACCTCCCGTTTCTTATTCTGCCTTGCCCGCGCACATAGTGCAGCGGACAAAATGGTTGGGCCGGACCTCTACGAAGGGAATATCGCCCTTCTGGCACTCGGCGGTGCAGTGGGAACAGCGGGGATTGAAGTGGCAGCCCTCCGGCAGCTTCTCGGGGTTGGCAGGCAGGCCGGGGATGGGGGTCAGGCGATCCACGTCCTCGGACAAGCTGGGGATAGAACCGAACAGGCCGATAGTGTAAGGATGGGTCGGGTGCAGGAACAGCTCTTCCTTGCTGGCCATCTCCACGATCTCGCCGGCGTAAATGACGGCGACATCATCGCAGGATTCTGCCACGATGCCAAGATCGTGGGTGATGAGGATCATGGCGGTGTTCAGCTTCTTCTGCAGCTCGGCGATCATTTCCATGACCTGCGCCTGGATGGTCACGTCTAGTGCGGTGGTGGGCTCGTCTGCCAGCAGCAGCTCGGGGTTGCAGGCCAGCGCGATGGCGATGACCACACGCTGCTTCATGCCGCCGGAGAACTGATGGGGAAATTCCGGATACCGCTCGGCGGGGATACCAACCATTTCCAGCATTTCCATAGCCTTTTCCATGGAATCCTTTTTGCTGCAGTGCTCGTGCAGGGAGATGACTTCGGCAATCTGATCGCCCACGGTCATCAGGGGGTTCAGTGCGGTCATAGGATCCTGGAAGATCATGGAGATCTTTTTACCTCGGATTTTGCGCATTTCCTTTTCAGAGGTCTTCAGTAGGTCTTCGCCGTCGAGGAAAATTTCTCCCTTCAGCACCTTGGCCGGGGGATCGGGCAGGATGCCAAGAATGGCCTTGGCAATGGTGGTCTTACCGGCACCGGTCTCACCCACGAGACCCAGGCTTCTGCCCCGCTTGACTTCCAGGGAGACGCCGTTTACAGCGTGAATAACCGCTCCTGCGGAGGTGTATACCACTTCCAGATCCCGCACAGAAAGAAGGAGGTCATTCTCTTTTTTGATTTCTTCAGACATGATTTATCCTCCTCTCAATCTTTCAGCTTGGGGTCAAGGGCATCACGCAGACCGTCGCCCACCATGTTCAGGGACAGAACCGCCAGCATGATGGTGATGCCGGGGAACAGAACCATGTGGGGATAATTGCGGATGTAGTTTCTGCCGGCGGAGAGCATTGCGCCCCATTCCGGGTTTGGCGGCTGAACACCCAGACCGATGAAGCTCAGCTGGGAAGCCGTCAGGATATTGTTGGCCACGGACATGGTCATCAGAACGATCAGAGGGGCCAGAATATTCGGCAGGATATGCTTGGCGATGATCTGTGCGGTGTTGCAGTTGATAGAGGTGGCCGCTTCCAAATACTCCATCCTACGCACATTCAGCACAGAGGCACGGGCCATTCGCACGAAGGACGGCGTGCCGCTGATGGCGATGGAGATGATACAGTTGTTGATGCCGGGTCCCAGCACCGCACAGATGGCGATGGCAAGAACCAGTGCGGGGATCGCGGAGAACACGTCCATGACGCGCATCAGGAAACCGTCAACCTTGCCGCCGTAATAGCCGCTGATGCAACCCAGCGCAATACCGATGACGGAGGAATACAGCACAGACAGCAGTCCGATCCGCAAGGAATACTTGGTGCCCACCATCAGACGGCTGAGGATGTCGCGGCCCAGCTCATCCGTGCCGAAGGGGTGAGCCCTACTGGGCGTGCCGAAAGTGTTGTACAGATTCGTTTGCTCGAAGGGGTAGGGGGCTAGAATGGAGGACAGCAGTCCGATCAGGATCAGAACCAACAGGATAACCAGACCTGCCACGGCAGTCTTGCTCTTGCACAGCCGGCGCATGGTGATCTTGAGCATGGATTCGCGCTTTTGGCCTGCAGACCGGGCAGCGCTCATTTTTACATTCTGTTCGGACATAATCAACCTCCATTACTGAATTGCGCCCGGATGCGGGGGTCTACCAGTGCGTACAGAAGATCGACCAGCAGCATCACCACACTGAACGCAATGGAGACCATGATGACGGCTCCCTGAATGGCCGGATAGTCCCGGGACTTGATGGCCGTGACCATATAGGTTCCCAGTCCGGGGATGGTGAACACGGTCTCGGCGACCAGCGTGCCGCACATCAGCAGGCCGAAGATGGCACCGGCCTGGGTGACCACGGGAATCAGGGCGTTTCTCAGGGCGTGGCGGAAGGTGATGACCCGCTCGGTCTGACCTTTTGCCCGGGCTGTGGTGATGTAGTCCGCGCGGATGACCTCCAGCATACTGGAGCGGGTCTGTCGGGCCATACCGGCAATACCGGGCATGGAGACAGCCAGACAGGGCATGATGTAGTGCTCAATTCCGCCGACGCCGCTGGGGGGAAGCCAACGCAGCTTCAGAGCGAAAACAATGGACAGCATCAGGCCGAACCAGAACGTGGGCATGGACACGCCTACCAGCGCAACCGACATGGACAGATTATCCTTCCATGTGTTGCGGTTCAGGGCGGCGATGATTCCCAAAGGAATGCCGATGCCCAGAGAGAACACCATACTGAACGAAGCAATTTTCAGGGTAAAGCCGAAGCGCTGCAGGATCTCCTGCTTGACCTCCCGACCGTTGGTATAGGACGTACCGAAGTCGAATCGGGTCACGATCCCCTTGATGTAATTGAAGAAGCGGACAAGCAATGGATCGTCCAGACCCAATTTTTCATGAAGAGCAGCAACCTGCTCCGGAGTGGCATTTTCGCCAAGGATAATGACTGCGGGATCGCCGGGGGTAAAGGACATGATCACAAAGATCAGCAATGCCACACATAGAATGACCGGGATCAGGAGGATCAGTCTTTTAACGGTGTATTTTAGCAAAAGAACTCCCTCTTTCTATAAGCAATGGGTACGGAATCTCCGCACCCATTGCGGCAATAAGTGATGATTAGTGGCTTACAAAGTCAGCGGAGAATGTGGACATATGGGGATAGAACCAGACATCACGGAACACCAGATCAGAGATGGTGTTGACATGGACGTAGCTGTTGTAGGTGTAAACGTAGGGGTACATACAGGCGGTTTCCAGAATGTAGTCCTGCAGAGCGCCGACGGTCTCGTTGCTGTGGGTTTCAATGTTCAGGGCAGCATTGATCAATTCTTCCATATGGTCATCCTTCTGGAACAGAACGTTGGCGCCGGTGTCAGCATGCTTGCCGACGTACCACTTCCATCCCACGGGAACATAGGGAACACTGTTGTTGGAGATACCGATGCAGTAGAAGTCGAAGGCGTCGGGCTGGTAACGGTAGGTCTGGTACAGGGCGTTCTCGTAGCAGAGGATCTCGACCTCGATGCCGACCTGGGCCAGATTGGCCTGAATGACCTGGCAGGTGGAGCGGTACTCGTCCATATCCTTAGCCATCAGCTTCAGCTTCAGGCCGCCGTTAGGATAGCCAGCCTCAGCCAGCAGTTCCTTAGCCTTTTCGGGGTTATACTCGTAGGGCTTCATATCCTTCCAAGCCTGGTCAAAGTCAACGACCAGACCGGCTTCGGGCTCGGGAACGGCCAGACAGGTGGCGACACCGCCCTTGCCGTCGTAAACACTCTGCAGGATACCAGCGTTATCGATGGCGTAGCAGATGGCCTGTCTCACACGGACATCGGAGCAAACGCTGGAGGGGTCGCAGTTGAAGCCAAGGCCTCTGACCTGTGCGTAGGGGATGTTGGTGACGGTGAAGCCGTCCATGCCGACGAAGGAGTCTGCGTCCTTGGAAGAAGCGTTGTAGGCGAAGTCAATGTTGCCGGTTTCCAGCTCGATGGCGACCTGAGCAGGCTCGGCGATAAACTTGACCTCGATCTCATCAACGTTCTGGTTGTTGAAGCCCAGATCCTTGGCCCAGTAGTTTTCGTCCTTCTTCAGAGTCAGGGAAGCACCGGGAGTCCAATCACTGATGTAGTAGGGGCCGGTGCCAACGGGGTCACTGGAGAAGCCGGTGGAGCTGGCCTCATAGGACTTCTGGCTGACAACAGGGGTACTGGTCATTGCTCTTTCAAAGGAGCCCAGCAGATCGGGATTGAAGATGAACTCAACGGTGTAATCGTCGATTGCTTTCACAGAAGCGATCTCGCCAAGGCTGGAGGTACGCTCGCCCAGCTCAATGGGCTTCTCGAAGCTGAACACGACATCGTGGGCATTGATGGGGTTGCCACTGTGATCGTAGACATTCTCGCGGATTTTGACGATGTAGACGCCGTCACCGGTACGCTCGTAGCCAGAGGCGATGGTGGGACGCATATCGCCGGTGCCGAACAGGTCGAACAGATTCTCGTAGAAGTACAGTGCATAGGTCTGTCTGACGGAGTTGTCTGCGTTGAAGGGCAGGTAGTTGCCGGGATCGGAGGGGCCGGCGATGACGATCTTGCGGTAGCCAGCGCCACCCTCAGCGGAAGCGCCGCTGTTGCCGGAGTTTGCGGATCCGGATCCGCCGCATGCTGCCATGGACAGGCACACGACCAGAGCGCACAGCAGGGCCAGAACGCGTTTGGTTATCTTTTTCATTGTTGTTTTCTCCTTTCGGTTTTTGGAAATGCGTATCGTGCTGAGTTTCGTGGAAACTGTGATTTGTTGCGTTCCCAACAGCCTTGGGTTGGCGAGGCGGCATCCATCGGAGGTGACTTGCCATAAATACCCTGACGGGTGGGTATCCGGCGTTTTCTGACCGTGAGAACGTTTTCATAAAAGGCCAAAAAATAAAGTCAACCAATTCGAGGGGTTGATTCTGCGGCGCAACCTATTCGGGCTGTTCACGCTTATATTCTACCATTAAAATCCAGAATTTCAATTATTAATGTTAAACAATTATTAAAACGAAAATTCGGCCAATTGCACAATCCACGGGGTGAACCAAATTTTTCGGAAGAAATACAGCGAAATGCCCCCGGAGCGCCCTGGAATGACGATAGGAATGAAAACATTGTCACAGACATTCTTGCCCTTGACTTTCAAACATGAAAATGTTACCATATATATCAGTAAAAACGAAAAACGGGGGTGACATTCATGGCTAACATCCACGATGTGGCAAAAGAAGCCGGCGTTTCTATATCCACGGTCTCCCGGGTGATCCAAGGGGCCTCCAATGTTCTGCCGGAGACCAGAGCCAGAATTGAGGAGGCGATCCAGAAGCTGGATTATCACCCCAACAGGCTGGCCCAGCAGTTCCGCGCCCAGCAAACAAAAACAATCCTCGTGATTGTTCCCGAGATCGGAAACACGTTCTTCGCTGAGATCTTGTCCGGTATCGAGGACGTCGCAGAGAAGAATCACTATACGATCCTATTGGTAGATTCCCACGGCAAGCCGGAGGTTGAGACGAAGTGCTATGATATGCTCTCACAGAAGCTGGTGGACGGCATCATCACCTTCTCCGTGGGCATCCCCAAGGACGAGCTGCGACAGTTGGCCACCCAGTATCCCATCGTCATTGGCATCCGCTATTTTGCGGATAATACGCTGGCCAATGTTACCATTGATAATATCAAGGCCGTTAAGGATATCACCAGCTTTATGCTGAATCTGGGGCACAAAAAGATCTGTTATCTGGCCGGCCCGGCGGATGTACCCATTTATCAAGATCGTGTCAACGGCTATCTGGAGGCTCTGAAGGAACGAGGGATGCATGTGGACCGGAATCTGATTGTCAACTGCGCTCCCAGTGTCCAAGGGGGCTACGACGCCATTTCTTCCCTGCTTCGGGTCGGAGATCAAAAGTTCAGTGCCGTTGTTGCTGGCGGCGATACCATGGCCATCGGTGCCATCCGCGCTCTGACCGACCGTGGCAGGCAGGTTCCACAGGATGTGGCTGTGTCCGGCTTTGATGATGTAGAGCTGGCGGCCCTGTTTAGCCCTGCCCTTACCACCGTACGGCAGCCGAAGCATCAAATTGGTATGCGCACCGCCGAAAAGCTGCTGGACCTTATTGCTGGAAAGACTCACGCGGCTTGCCGAGATGTGATGAACTACGAATTGGTGATCCGGGAAAGCTCTGGCGGATTCGTAGGAAACCGGGAGCTGTAGCTGTTTTGCAATTGCCCTTCGTCCTTCAAACGGGCGAGGGGCGATTTTTTATTTTTGGCTTGCGGGTTTATAGTGCTCCACTGTTCTTGCTATGAAAACGTTTCGCTAATACGCTGATATTTAAGCGGCTATCGAGATCAACCCTTTTCCTGGCATCCTCTTAAATTTCTGGTTTTGTTTGATATGTCAATAAAACTTGAATTCATTTTGTTCATAAATACCATTGACACTTGTATGCGCACCATTTATAATAAAGCCAACGTATCGTGAAAACGTTCCCACAACACACACTCCCACAATTCGCATTCCCATAACACAAGTAATATACCGTTATTGCAACCCATGGTATACCCCCAGAAGGAGAAAGCACATGAACGATCCCTACCAGATTACAAAATTGCCGAAGTTTCATGCCGACACACTGGAGGCGGTCATGGCAGAGCGCCTGACCGCGTCAAAAAACAACACCACCAGCATCCCCATGCTGTGGCAGGGGCTTCTGGAAATGGATGTGAAGGTGGGCGAAGAAACACGCATCGCAAAGCTCTACGTCCCCAAGGATACCCCCCAGGGAACGGCGTTTGTCCTGCTGAATGTCCCGGAAGGAAAAAAGACGGTTTCTTTCCTCTACGAAAGCGGATGGATCGACTGCGCTGATAAGTACCAGCTGCCTATTTTCGCAGCAGAGCCCAGCGAAGACGGCTGGAAATCCCCAGCGCAGGAGCAGGCATATATCCATGCCTGCGCTCAGACCCTGTTCGGCGGCATATACATCCGCGCCGGTATGAGCATCTACGTTGTCGGCTACGGTAGTACCGGCAAATGCTTGCACCGGTATGTCATGAATAACCCCCTCCAGGTGGCTGCCGCTGTGTTTGTGGATGCCTCTGAACTGGAAGATACCGTGATTGCCGAAGTGGAGGAATCTTCTCTGGACGGAACCGGCATGACCTTCGACCTTCCAAAAAAGTCCTTCCCCATGACCTTTGATATTCCCAAGAAGGATATTCCTGTGCCCGTCTGGATTCTGGAGCACCGGCTGGCGGCCCAGGAGAAAAAGGCCGCCGCACACTGGCTATACGCCATCGATGGAGCGCTTTCCGCGAAAGACCCCGTTCTGGGCCGGGTTTATACACAGACCAGGGAAAGCGTCTGCACCCCGGACGGCCCCATTGCTTTGGTCTGCGTAAAGGAGACGGAGACCCAACCCTTTGCCCCGGCAGTGACGGATGCCATCTGCCGCTTCTTAAGGCGCTACGCCCGCTACAATAAGTTCGGCCCCTACGGCAATTCCCTGGTGCCCTATGTAGACTACGAAACAATGGGCGTGGAGGTTCGATACTTTCCGGATCACAAGGGCGATCAGCGGGAGTGCCTGATCTATGTTCCTAAAGCCTACCGGGACGGAAGGAAGCTGCCTATGGTGTTCGCCATCCACGGTTCCAGCGAATCCGTCCGGAACTATTTTGAGGAGAGTCTCCTGTACCGCAAGGCAGACAAGGAGGGGTTCATCCTCGTCATGCCGGAGACAGCCCTGTACTTCATGCCCGATGAGCTCTCCGGCGGCGTGCCCATGGCCTACCGCCCCCGGTGGGCGTTCTGCTCCACCGACCTGCTGGAGGATCTGAGCTGCACCGAAAACGACCTAAGCTACTTTGACCGGATCATGACCTCCGTGATTGAGGAGTATCCGGTGGACGAGAGCCGTATTTACGGAACCGGCCATTCCAATGGCTTTATGATGACCAGCCTATTGGCGAGTTCCCCCTATGGGAGCCGTTTTGCTGCCATTGCCATGACCTCTGGTGTCACAACCGCATGGGATGACCAAGGCAGTGAAAAGGTTCCTGTCTATATGACCATGGGTGAATACGACCTGTGGGGCTATGGGCTGGAGGAGGAAAATGGCCTGACTCAGGGCATTGACCTCTGGCTTATCCGCAATGGGCTGGCAACGGAAGAAAACGCAAAGCAAATGCGTATCTCCGGCGCTTCCAAGACCTTTATCGCCGGTCGCCACCACTGCGCCCAATGGAACAATGCGCAGGGTATCCCCATAGTCCGCTACGACTGGATCGAGAAGAAAGACCACATGAACACTGCTGACGAAAACAATATGTTCTGGGATCAGTGGTTCAGCAAATGGACGCTGGATAAGGAAAAGGGCCGCTGCTATGAAGGCAGGCAGGTCTGAGAAAGGAGAAAACTATGAGAAGAGTTGCTTTGGTTGACTATGGCAAGCTGGAGCTGCAGGACGATGTGGAACGTATTTCCGCCTTACAGCCCGGCACCATCAAAATGGAGGTTTCCGCCTGCGCCATCTGCGGAAGCGATCTGGCCCTGTTCCGGGGCAAGCGGGATCTGAAGCATGAGCGCTACTGGGGTCACGAATTCTCCGGTGTGGTTGTGGATGCCGGTTCCGGTGCCAATGGCATTGCCAACGGAATGCGGGTTGCCAGCGAGGTTTCCCGGGCCTGTGGTCACTGCTGGCACTGCCGCAATGGCTTGCCCAGCCTGTGCAAGAGCATGAACGATGCCTTTTTCCCCGGCGGCTTCTCCGAAGAGACCTGCGTGCTGAACACCGAGGAGAATAGCTTCATCAGCCGCGTTCCCGACACAGTGGACGACATCACCGCCACACTGCTGGAACCCACCAGCTGCTCACTGCAGTGTGCACTGAAAGCCAATATCAAGCCCGGCGAACGGGTCGCCGTCATTGGCATGGGCCCCATGGGCTTCATCACCGCCCGAATCCTACAGCAGATCGGTGCGGGTCTTGTGGTTGGCATCGTCAACAAGCCCTCCCGTCTGGCCCAGCTGAACGAGATCGGCTTCCTGGAGGGCATCGACAGCAGCCGGGAGGACTGGATCGATCAGGTGCATGAGATGTTTGGCCCCTTCGGTCCTGATGTGGTGGTGGAGCTGTCAGGAAACCTGACCGCCTTCCAGAACGCCCTGAACATCGTACGCCCCGGCGGACGCATTGTGGTGGGCAGTGTCTACACCGGCTACGCCAGCAACGTGGAGCTGCGGCCCGTTATGCGCAAGGAGCTGACCATCGTGGGTGCGAAAGGTCCGTACCCCAACCTGAACTCCGACGGTTCTTCCATGGCAATGGATATGCTGGCAAAGATTCAGGACGATCTGAAGAAGCTAATCCATGTTTACGACTACAAGGACGCTATCCGCGCCTTTGAAGATACCATGACCAGCAAATCCATTAAATCTGTAATCACCTTTCGATAAAAGCTTGTAAAAGGAGAATTATTATGTACGAAAAGAGACTGAAGGGCGTTGTGATCCCTATGATCACCCCCATGAACGAGGACAGCACTGTAGATGACGAGTCCCTGAAGAACTTTGTCAACTTCCTGGTGGAGGCCAAGACCGACGCCCTGTATCCCAACGGCACCAACGGTGAGAGCTTGCTGCTGAGCCAGGCTGAGCGTGAACACATCGCGGAAGTCATTGCTGAGACCAACGATCACCGCCTGCCCCTGTTTATTCAGTGCGGCAGCATGACCACCGCGGAAACCGCTTCCCACGCCCAGCACGCAGTCAAGATCGGCGCTGACGGCATCGGCGTCATGAGTCCCGCTTTCTTCGGCATGGACGAGGAATCCCTGTTCCAGTACTACGCAGCCGTCATCGAGAAGCTGCCCAAGGATTTCCCTGTCTACATTTACAACATCCCCGGCTGCACCACCAACGACGTTTCTCCCGCTCTGCTGCACCGCCTGATGGCCACCTTTGAAAATGTCGTCGGCATCAAGTATTCCAACCCCAACCTGATGCGCGTGGAAGACTACCTGAACACTGATGGCCGCGTTCCCGAGCTGCTGATTGGCTGCGACAGCCTGTTCCTGCAGTGCCTGACTACAGGCGGCGTGGGCACCGTTACCGGCCCCGGAAGCGTTTTCTACGAGCGCTTCAACCGGCTGTACCGCCAGTTCCAGGAGGGTGACTTCCAAGGTGCTATGGAGACTCAGAAGAAGATCGTGGAGACTGACCGCAAGCTGGCTGGTATCCCCGGCATCCCTGCTCTGAAGACCTTGCTGAAAATGCGCGGCGTCATCCGCACCGATGTGTGCCGGGCTCCCCACAGACCTCTGACCGATGCGGAGAAGCAGGTCCTGGCAGAAGTTTACGCTGAATACTGCAAGGAGGAAGGTATCCATGGCTAAGGATAAGGTTCGTGTTGGCGTCATTGGTGTCGGCTATGTATCCCAGAACAACTTCATGCCTGTGCTGCCCAGGATGGATGATGTGGAAATCGTAGGCATCATGGCAAACCATCTGGAAAAGGCCCAGCGGGCTCAGAGAATGTGCGGCGCAGAGAATGCTGTTGCCACCCTGGAAGAGCTGGTGGATCTGGGTCTGGACGGCGCCTTCGTCCTGACCCCCAAGGCCTGCCACGCCCAGCAGATCGAGTTCCTGCTGAACGCGGGTGTGGATGTTTACAGCGAAAAGCCCATGGCTACCACGCTGAAGGACGCTGCCCGGATGGTGGAGCTGTCCGAAAAGACAGGCAAGAAGCTGATGATCGGCTTTAACCGCCGTTACGCTCCTGTAGTACAGAGAGCAAAGGAGGTTTACACCAATGTTCTGCCCGATGTTATCATCGGTCAGAAGAACCGTCCTGCCACCGAGTACCATGCCACGCTGGAAAATGCGGTCCATATCGTTGACCTGATGCGTTTCTTCGGCGGCGAGGTTCGGGATGTCCACGCCATCTCCAAGTACACGGATCCCGATTACGAGACCTTCACCACCGCTATGCTGCACTTCGAGAACGGCGCAGCCGGTATGCTCATCGCCGACCGTAGCTCCGGCCAATGGGAGGAAACCATCGAGATCCACGGTGGCAACCACTCCGTACAGATCAAGATGCCCGACAGCGTCACCATTGTGGACGGTGAGGCCATGCACACCACCGAAATGACACCTATGGCGATGGGCTGGGCCCGCAGCGAGGATAAGCTGGGCTTCAGCTACGCCATCCGTCACTTTGTGGACTGCCTGAAGGAGGACAAAACTCCCCTTACCAACGCCCAGGACGCTTTCAAGACCCATGTCCTGCTGGATCAGATCCTGAGAAGCGCCGGCCTGCCCGGCATGGGATAAGGAGGTCATGTCAGCATGAAAATCGCCGGACATACCATGGGTACTCCTGAGTACACCGTCACCGAAGCTATTAAGCTGTTCCATGATATCGGCATCGACGGTGCAGAAATCGTCGTTCAGGACGGCTACCGCAGCGGCATCTCCACTGCCTGCACAAGGGAAGAGCTGGATGAAATCAAAAAGTGCGCGCAGGAAAATAATATCGAGATTTGCTGCCTGACTCCCTACAATTCTTATTTTAACGATCTGGACGATGCCAAGCGCAATGCGGAAATTGCGGGCATTGAGAAGGTCATCGATGCCTGTGAATACGTGGGCGCCCACTTCATCCGCATCTACGGCGGCAACCTGGTTGCTGGTGATACCTACTGCCTGCCCCAGCGTCGGGCCAAGCTGGTGGAGTCCATGCGTTTCCTGGGCGACAAGGCCGCTGCTAAGGGTGTGACCCTGGTCATTGAGAACCATTTCAACACCATGTGCGTCTCCGCCAAAGACAGCTACTCTGTGATCAAGGAGATCAATCATCCCAACGTCAAGATCCTCTACGATCAGGCAAACCTGAGCTTCACCGAGAACGAGGGTTATGAAGAAGCTATTGCCATCCAACAGGAAGAAGTTGCCTATATGCATGTAAAGGATCTGGTCTTTAAGGAAGGCGTTTCCTTCACTTCTGACGAGGTTTCCCACCCTGAGGAGTCCAAGCGCAATGTCTACACCCGCATTGTGGGCGAGGGGGTCATCGCTTGGCCCGAAATCCTGAAGCTGGTCAAGGCCCATGGCTACGACGGCTGGCTTTCCATGGAGTATGAAAGAAGATGGCATCCCGATGACATTCCCGATGCATCCATCGGCATGAAGAAGGGTGCGGACTACATCAAGTCCATTATGTAAGTTCAGACGTACCGGCAGCATCCGCTGCCGGTACATTCAAAGGAGAAAACTATGAGAATTGCACTGCTGGGCGTGAGCCACTGGCATCTGCCCCTGTACCTGCCCGGGCTTCCCAAAGGAAGCGTTGTGGGTATCAGTGATGATAATATCCAAATCGCGGCGGCGATTGCAAAGCCCTACGGTTGCCCGATCTACCAGGATTATAAGAAGATGATCCTAGAAACCAAGCCCGATTTCGTCTTTGCCTTTGCGCCCCACTATAAAATGAAGGAAGTCTCCCTGTATCTGCTGAACGCAGGCATCCCCTTCTCCATGGAAAAGCCCTGCGGCCTGAATTCCGGTGAGGTGGAGGAACTGTACAACACCTGCGAGCAGAAGGACGGCTTCGTTTCCATTCCCTTCGTCTGGCGCTATAGCGATACCGTCAACGACCTGAAAAACAAATACCTGAAAAAGCCTATCATCCATATGTCCTACCGCTTTATTGCCGGCCCACCCTCCCGGTATCTGGCAACCAGCAAGTGGATGCTGTCCAAGCAGACCGCCGGCGGCGGCTGCATGACCAATCTGGGCGTCCACTTTATCGACATGGCCATGTATCTGACGGATAGCACCTGCGCCGAGACCTTGGCTTCCTCCTACCAGTACGCCAGCGAGTATGACATTGAGACCTATGCGACTTCCCTGCTGAAGCTGCCCACCGGTGCATCCTTGCTGTTGGAAAGTGGCTATGCCTACCCCATGTCCGAGGATCTGAAGCGTGAAAACCGCTGGACCATCGTCACCGAGAATGGCTATTACATTCTGGCGGAGAACAAGCTGGAGCTACGGGAATACGGTGCGGAGCCTGCCATTGTCCCTCTGAATACCGACAGCGACATCTACTACAGCATCTACACCAAGGCCACCCTGAACGACATGGTCACCGGCACCCGGCCCAGAGCATCTCTGAAGGAAATGCTGGACACCAGCCGGGTCCTGGACGCAATGAATGCCAAGGCAAAGGAGTAAACACGATGAAAATAGGCGGTTTCGGACGCATTGCCGATTATGAAAAAATCAAGGCCGCCGGCTTCGACTATGCGGAGCTGGACCTGCCGGAAATTGAAGAATTGTCCGATGAGGCATTCGAGGCCTTCTGTGAAAAGGTGAAGCAGGTGGGTTTCCCGGTACTCACCGGCTCCCGGGCGCTGCCCATTGCTACCCCCTGGTTTTTTACCGAAGAATTCTCTCTGGACGCATACAAGGATTACATGGTCAAGGCCTGTGCCAGAGCCAAAAAGCTGGGCATCCAGAAGATCATTATCGGCAACGGCAAGGCCCGCTGGCTGCTGGATGAGACCAGCATTCAGAAGGAGCGTAACTTTATTGATCTGCTGTCCCTGTTCTCCAAAATCTGCGGGGAGAATGGCATTGAGATGATCCTTGAGCCTCTGGGCCCGGATTACTCCAACTACATCAACACCCTGCCCGAAGCAGTCCGGGTGGTAAAGGCCGCCGGCAACAGGAATCTGTTTATCATGGCGGATCTGCGGCACCTGTACCGGGGCGGAGAATCCTACGAGGATATTGTCACTTGCGCCGATTATCTGCACCATGTCCATATCGACTACCCCGAGGTGTTCCCCCAACGGCCATTTCCCACGGCGGAGGACGGCTTTGATTATGCCCCCTTCCTGGATGCTGTCAAGCGGGCCGGTTATGATGATACCCTGACCATTGAAGCGGACATCCCCGGCGACTGGACTTCCGCATATCAGAAAGCCATGAAGATTCTGGAGGGTGTGCGATGAAAGTATTGTGCTTCGGTTCCCTGAACATTGACTACGTCTATTCTGTGGATCACTTTGTGTTAAAAGGAGAGACCTTATCCTCTACGGGGTTGCAGGTTTTTACCGGCGGCAAGGGACTGAACCAGTCCATCGCCCTGGCAAAAGCAGGCACGGAGGTTTACCACGCCGGTGCCATCGGCCCGGACGGCAAATTCCTGCTGGAAGCCATGGAGCAGGCTGGTGTCAACACCGAGTATGTGACCGTTCATTCCAATGACCGTACCGGTAACGCCATTATCCAGCGGGATAAGGAGGGCGACAACTGTATCCTGCTCTACGGCGGAACAAACCAATTGATCACCAAAGAGCAGGTGGACAGCGTCCTTTCCCATTTCTCGGTGGGAGACTATCTGGTTCTGCAGAACGAGATCAACCAGCTGCCCTACATTATGGAAAAAGCCCACGAAAAGGGCATGGTCATTGTCCTGAACCCCTCTCCCATGAATGAGAAGATCCTGGCGCTGCCTCTGGAGTATGTCAACATCTTTATGCTCAACGAGGTGGAAGCCGGGCAAATCCTGAACTGCGGCAGCGAGGAAAAGCACGGTCAGCTGGCGGAAAAGCTGCTGGAAAAATTCCCCGGCGCTACCGTTGTCCTGACCTTGGGCGGCAAAGGCTCCATCTGCATCGACGGAAATTCTCAGTTATCCCAAGGTGCTTTCAAGGTTTCCGTAGCCGATACTACTGCCGCAGGCGATACCTTCACCGGCTTCTTCATCGGCGGCCTGCTCAGCGGGAAGTCCAAACAGGAGGTCATGAAGGAGGCTTCCGCAGCAGCGGCCATTGCCTGCTCCCGGCCAGGCGCGGCTCCGTCCATCCCCACCGTCGAAGAGGTCAGGGCGTTCCTGCTGGTACGGGCGTGATTACACACACTGTTTCATTGCCTTTCCCTATACGTTTGAAAAAAGGAGAAACAAAAAATGGTGATCGATAAGCTGAGCCGAATCCACGCCTACGCCTGCGCTCTTCCCCATCTGGTGCAGGCGCTGGCCTGTCTGGAAAAGGTAAGGGATGCCGACCCGGGGCGCTATGATTTTGACGGGGGCTTCATCCTGATCCAGGAGGGAACCACCATGCCCATCCAAGCCGGTGATTTTGAAGCTCACCGGAAATATTTGGATGTCCAGATTCTGCTGGAAGGTGCGGAGACCATCGCCTGGGCAGATATTGGCGACCTGACGGTATCCGTTCCCTACAACGAGCAGGCAGATAGAAGCAATCATTCTGGCAGCGGATGCACCATCCCCATCAAGCCCGATATGTTCTATATCTGTGCCCCTCACGATGCCCATAAAGCCTGCGGCCATGTGGAAACGCCTGCCCACTTTCGCAAGGTTGTGATGAAGCTGCGCCTTGAGGACTAATTTGTGATGTCACGCAGAAACCATTAAGAATCATATGAAGAACACCTCTCGACAATTTGAGAGGTGTTCTTTTTGCGTGTATTGCTTGCATCCGTGCTGTCCGGTACGATTCTGGGCTATACTGGCATCTGGTGCGCCTGGCCCATTGGCTGGACGGTGGCGACTGTACTGTCAATTTCCTTCTATCGCGCAGGTGCGTGGAACAAGGCAGGCAGCAGTGCATGATGCGCAAACTCAAAATTCCCAGAACTTCATCTTCTTTTCAGATGAAGCTCTGGGAATTTTTTTCGTTTTGAGATGAATGCCCACAAACCATTTTCCATTTGTGAGTACTCATTTCAAAACGGGCTGGGATTTCAAAGGGATGGCAATTCCTTTGGCTCTGGGTTTCCAATAGGGGCGAGGAGCACCCTGTTGGCAGGGGCATCCAAAGGGGACAGAGTACCCTTGGCAGTGGTTTCCAAAGGCGGCAGAGCTGCCTTGGCGGGAAGTATCCAATGGAGGGCAGCGCCCTCCGTGGCGGGAAGAATCCAATGAAACCAGCGGTTTCGTGGCACACGATCTTGCTCGCAAGGTCTAGTGTGTTATACCTTTGGCGACCGTGGGTGGCTGAAAGGGGTTGTTCGGAGCAGGAACAAGCACTTTCAGTCAGCCACAGAACAGGCGGATTCTGCGTCCTACCGGACGAGAAGCCCAGGAGTATGCTTTAGCAGAATCCGCCTGTTCGGGTGTAGGTGGTGCGGCGGAGCGAAGAGAATTTCGGAAGAAATTCTTGGAGCGCAGCAGCATCACCGGGGGAGCCAAAGGGATATCATCCCTCGTCCCGCCGCAGCGACGTTACTCTTTGTCCTCGTCATCGTATTCCACTTCACACTTTGGGCAGCAGAAATCTTCCTCGTTGTCCTTGGCAAAGAATGCCCTCATACAGTTTTTGCAGAGCTTCAAGCTGGAGGTTTCGTCTGCCAGCATGAAGCTGAACATCATCTGGATTGCTAGCAGCAGGGAATGGAAATCCCACACGATGGTGGGCCGCTCCCATAGCTCAATGTGATAGTTCGGCGCGATGCCACCAAATGCCGCCATACCTTGACGGTAAATGTTGCGGGTGTCCTCGTCCATCTCCTCGTCATCTTCATAGTACAGGAAGCTACTCAGAAAGGTAAACGACCAATCCTGAAAGGTCTGCTCCAACCAGTCGTAGCGTTCCGCATAGTTGCGCATGAAGCACATGACCTGGGCTTCCGGTTCCTTTCGGAATGTCATTGCCAGCGCAATCATGGTGCGGTCCTGTTTGATATTCCACAGGGACTCTTTCCCCTTTTTGTAAAAGTCCGGTTTCTCAAATGGGAAGAAATGCGCCAGATATTTTTCAGTGTCCATCACTTCTTCCCGGATGAAATGATTCGTGGGAAGGTAGACGGCTTTGTAATCGATAAACGAGGGAGTCGTGGGCAGCGCCGTCATCAGACCTAACAAACCATAGTGGGTAACAAAATCCATAATGGCTTCCCGGATTTTTCGCTTGGTGGATGTCCGGATCAGCAAGCCAACATTCAGAGCATCCAGCACCATCTGCTGGTATTCCTTCAGAGGATCATAAATCTTCGGCGTGGCATCCGGTGCCGGGGTGATGTAATACTTGTTGTTCTTGTCCTTCTTCCATTCATACCGGCTGTACCGTACCCAGCTGGAGCTGGCGTGTTTGAACAGATCCTTCATACGGCGCACCTCTCTTTCTCGCCGTCCGCAAGGACGGTTTTTTCATATTCATCCAGGAATTCTTTTTCCATCTGGCTCAGATTCGCTTTGCCATTCAGGCGATTGTAAAGCTCCCCTTGGATTCTGTTTACCAGCCGGGTCATCTTCTTACGCACATTCCGGTCCGTCTGATTCAGAGCTTGCGCATAGGATTGCACCGACCAGTTCCGAACCACCAGGAAAAAGAGAAGCTCCTTGTATTCCGCATCCAGCTCCTGAAACGTTGTGGAAAGGGCCGGGTGTCCGACCATCTGATGCAGTTCATGAGGGCAGTTGAAAATTACATCCAGGAATCTGCCCTGCCGGATGGCTCTGGAATTGGGGCCACCCATCCATGCCGGGAAGATACTGCCGCCGTAGGCGCTGCCATATTCCAGGGGAACTTCGCTCCTGCCCACTTCATGATACCGCTCTTTCCGCTCCCGGTTTTCATCCAGCTTGTCCCAGCACTTTACCACGTTTTCAAAGTCTGTTTCTGTGCGGGCGGCTTCTTCCAGACGGGTCATGGCTTCGGCGCGCAGCTCCCGTTTCAGCTTTTTTCTTGTTTCTTGTATTCCCATTTCGGATTCCAGATCATCCACGACCGCCACCTCCGAAAAAATTTTGGTTCAATGAAAAAAGTTGTGTGATTTACATTTTGTTACCCAATATTATCT
>JBJEYY010000268.1:0-5085 GCA_051887095.1 Faecousia sp.
CCGCAGGGCTTGCCGAAGAACACATTCTCGGCGTACTGGCCGATCTGGGCAATCTCCGGCTGGGTGGCCTTTGCGTCGAAGAACAGGTGGTTGACGATGGTTCCGATCAGCACCTCGTAGGCAGCCGACGAGCTGAGGCCGGAGCCGGGGAGCACGGTGGACTCACAGTAGGCATCAAAACCGCCTACCTTGCAGCCCAGCTGGGCGAACCGGGCGCAGACACCTCGGATCAGGGCAGGAGTGGCGTTGATTTCATTTTCCTGAGGGGTCAGCTGGGTCAGATCCACCACGCTCATGGGATAGCCCTTGGACAGAATCCGGACGGTGGAGGTGCCGTTGGGACGGACAGCGGCCTGGGTGTCCAGATTCACCGCCGCGGCCAGCACCCGGCCCCGCTGGTGGTCGGTGTGATTTCCGCCGATTTCCGTGCGTCCGGGGGCGGAGAAATACCGGGTAGGCTCGCCGCCGAAGGCAGAGGAGAAACCATAGTCCAGAGCCTGCTTCTGAGCGGGCGTCAGGGTCAGATAGGATGAAGTCATAGAGATAACCTCCTGTTATTGAAAAGGGGCATACCCCATACCCCTCCATTTTACAGTGCCATTGTAACGCATCCGTGGGAAAAAGGAAAGAGGTTTCTGGAAAATTGACACATTCCCAGGAAAAAGCCTCCTTTCTTTTCTGCGCCGGGGAAGGTATAATGGAAAGAGAAATCCGATAGCTTGGAGTATAAATTGTTGTTTACACTACACGTTCCAAGTTTCCTGTCATTGCGAACCAGGCCGCAGCCTGGTGTGGCAATCCCCCGGTAAAATGGAGAAATGGAACGAAAACGGCCCTCAACCCTTGGGGGATTGCCACGCCAGTGTGCGCACTGGCTCGCAATGACAGTATATTCTGTTACGCTAAACAACAATTTATCTTTGAAGGGTTGGGATTATTTGCTTTAGAAAAAAGGGGGAGAACGGTGATGACATTGGAAACCAGGCGGCTGATTCTGCGGGAGCTTACCCGGGAGGATTTTGACGGGCTGTACCCCATTCTCTCGGATCCGGAGGCCATGAAGCATTACCCGGCTCCCTTTTCCCGGGAGAAGGTGCAGCGCTGGATTGAATGGAATCTGGAGAATTACGCGGCCTACGGGTTCGGCCTGTGGGCAGTGATTCTGAAGGAAACCGGGGAATTTCTGGGAGATTGCGGCATCACCATGCAGTGCATTCATGGGCAGATGCTGCCGGAAATCGGCTACCACATCCGCCAGGATCAGCAGCGGAAGGGCTACGCTTCGGAAGCGGCGGCAAAATGCATGGAGTTTGCCTTCCGGGAGCGGAAGCTGCCCAGGGTGTATTCCTATATGAAATACACCAACGTGGACTCTTACTCTGTGGCGTTGAAGAACGGAATGAAACTCGTGGAGGAATACGAAGATCCCGTGAACACGGTGACGAGGGTATATTCCATCTCCCGGGAGGAATGGGAGGAAAGGATGAGCGCAGATGATTCGTAAGCTGGAGAAGAAGGAACTGAAAAAAGAACTGTTCGCACAGTTTCACAGGCGCCAGGTGGTAACGAAATGCAGACGGAAAACAGATGCCGGATGGGTAATCCTGGACGATCCCTTTGTGGATGACTGGACGGAGGAGGAATATCTCCTGCTGGTTCAGTGCCTGCGCAATACGCTGGACACCGGAGGCGTGGTGTTCGGAGACTTTGAGGACGGCGCGCTGAAGGGCTTCGCTTCTGTGGAGGCGGAATTCACCGGGAGCCGGGGGCAATATCTGGAGCTTACCTGTATCCATGTGTCCGAGGAATATCGGGGCAGAGGCATCGGACGAAAGCTTATGGAAAACGCAAAGCAGTGGGCCAGGGAGGCAGGGGCGGAGAAGCTGTACATCAGCGCGCACTCGGCAGTGGAAAGCCAGGCGTTTTATGGTGCTATGGGCTGCCGTGAGGCTGAGGAGTATAACCCCCTTTGCGTGGAAAAGGAGCCCTGCGACTGCCAGCTGGAGTGCGCATTGACAGATTTGACGGAGTAAGCAGGAAGAACGATAAATTGTTGTTTAGCGTTAGAGAAAATGCTGTCATTGCGAGCCAGTGCGCACACTGGCGTGGCAATCCCCCAAGGTTTTAGGGCCGTTTTCGTTCCGTTTCCCCATTTTACCAGGGGATTGCCACACCAGTCTGAGGACTGGTTCGCAATGACAGGAAATTTGAAACGAGTAGTGTAAACAACAATTTGTCGTACGATAGATGATTTGATAAGGAGTGAACAAAAAATGAAAGTTCTAATTTTGATGGGAAGTCCCCGGCATGGGGGGAACACTGCCGAGCTGTGCAAGCCCTTCCGGGAGGAGTTGGAGCGGCTGGGGGCCGAGACCCAATACATGACGCTGTCGGACAAGAACATCCACCCCTGCCTGGGCTGCTACGCCTGCCAGGATGTGGAGGGGGAGTACGGCTGTGTCCAGCGCGACGATATGTACGAAGTCGTGGACAGAGCTTTGTGGGCGGACTGTGTGGTGCTTGCCACGCCCATTTACACCTGGTACTGTACTGCGCCCATGAAGGCGGTGCTGGACCGGCACTATGGGCTGAACAAATTTTACCGCAGCGCCCAGGGCTCCCTTTGGAAGGGAAAGTACATTGCCATCCTGGCCACTCACGGCTATGACCGGGAATACGGGGCCGGGCCCTTCGAAACCGGGGTGAAGCGGCTGTGCGAGCATTCGTCCTTAAACTATCTGGGGATGTACTCTGTTCGTGACGAGGACGATCTGGCTTCCTTCCAGACGGAGCAGGCCCGGGAGGGGGCGAAGCTGTTTGCCCGGAGGCTGCTGGCCGCTATGGAGGCAAGAAATCAGCTGCGGGGACTGCTGGATACGGAAGGAAAGCTTACCGGATTTCCTGCCAAGCGGAAAAAGAAGCTGTATGCCCTCCTCTACCTGGCGGAGAAAATAGAGCCGGGGCGGGACTACTCTGAGCGGGAGTTGGGCGAGGCTCTGAGAGCGTGGCACACCTTCGACGATCCGGCGACCCTTCGCCGGGAATTGTATGACCATTTCTTCCTGGATCGGGATCCCCAGGGCTGGGTCTACCGTCTGGCGGAGCCTCAGCCGGACCCCCAGAAGCTGGGCATCTGAACCAATCAGCAAAAAACATCGAGAAATCCTGGCCTGCCGTCTGGTACAATGGCACCATGGGAGGGATGCGCAATGGACGAACGGATTCTGGCGGTTCAGAAGATGCAGGAATTCATCGAGGCGAATCTGGGGGAGGAGATCACCCTGGACAGGCTCTCGGAGGTGTCGCTGTTTTCCCCGTGGTATTCCTACCGTCTATTCCGGGAGTATACGGGTCTGACGGTGGCGGACTACGTCCGGCGGCTGCGGCTGTCCCGGTCCGCCATGCGGCTGAAGAAGGAGCATTCCCGTGTTATCGATGCGGCCTTCGACCTGGGCTTCGGCAGCGTGGACGGCTACACCCGGGCCTTTCGCCGGGAATTCGGCTGCAATCCGGCGGAGTATGCCAGAAATCCGGGGCCCATTCCACTGCTCATTCCCTACGGTGTGAAGTTCAGACACATGAGAAAGGAAGGTATCGATATGGAAAATGTGCAGAGCGTGTTCGTTCAGCTGATCCGCAAGCCCCGGCGGAAGGTGATTCTCAAACGGGGGGTGAAGGCGGAGCACTATCTGGATTACTGCGCGGAGGTGGGCTGCGACATCTGGGGGATTCTGACCAGTATGGATTCCCTCTGCGGCGAGCCCGTGTGCCTGTGGCTGCCGGAGCAGTACAGAACGCCGGGAACCTCTGTCTACGTACAGGGCGTGGAGGCCGCAGAGGACTTCGCTGGGAAGATTCCGGAGGGCTTCGATGTGATCGAGCTGCCGGAGGAAGCGTACCTCCAGTTCCAGGGGGAGCCCTTCCGGGAGGAGGATTACATCGAGGCCATTGCGGCGGTGGAGCGGGCCATGGACCGGTACGATCCCACCATCATCGGATATCGCTGGGATGACACCGCCCCCCGCATCCAGCTGGAGCCCAGAGGCGAGCGGGGCTACATCGAACTGCGGGCCGTGAAAAGTGTATAAGCGTAACCCAGCCGGAGCGAATGGCCCCGGCTGAAATCGTGCGGTTTTTCACACCAAAGAACAGATAAAATCCATCCCGCAAAAGAAAAAAGAAAATCAAAAAATATGAAAAAACCCCTTGACATTTTTCGCCCCTGTGCTATAATACAGAAGCTGTCCGATAGAGCACGGCGCGAACCGAATATGGGGGTATAGCTCAGCTGGGAGCCCAAAGCTGCCGTTCACATACCCCACGTTCCTCAACTTAATACTTCAACAATTCAGCTTTTTCCGGCTTTCTCCATATATGGGGGTATAGCTCAGCTGGGAGAGCGCTTGAATGGCATTCAAGAGGTCAGCGGTTCGATCCCGCTTATCTCCACCATAAAAGCCCGAAAAAGCTTTGAAAAACCTCATTTTGGAAACAAAATGAGGTTTTTTCATTTCCGTTTCTATCCTTGCATGCAGACCTCACGTTCACACACCCTCCGCTTGAATGGTACCCCCACAATCCAGCCCGTGCAGGAACTGGTCGAGGTTAAAATTGAAGAAAATTGTGAGCTTATAGTCCCGGCTCACTTCCACCCGGCGAATCATGGCGCTGACTACCATTTTCTTTGCCTCGATTCCGGCAGAATCGTACAGATCAGCAAAGGAAAGGATCTCATCGTGCTGGCGCTGCAACTCCTTCGTGATGGCTTCCGTTTCCACCATGGATTAAATCTTTATCATATGCCTATTTCCACAGATGGTGGCGATTTCAAAACTAACGACACGGGTAATGCAATCATAGATGCGGGCCAAAGCATGGAAATTAAGTATGTTGGTGTAGTTGGATTTGAACCTGATGACCTTACTGCTCCTTTTGAAGTGGTAGTCGACATTATAAATTCAAACGGCGAAAGCGAGCAATTTATCTACGCAATTAAATAAATTTTGGTATCTATTCAGTAGCCTGAATTATTCACTCAGTCACACCCCATAGCAAAAAACTATAGAGCAGCAACACATTTCAGCT
>JBJEYY010000269.1:0-5044 GCA_051887095.1 Faecousia sp.
CCTAAATCCTTGGGGGATTGCCACGCCAGTTTGCGAACTGGCTCGCAATGACAGCATATATTCGACAAACAACAATTTCCCGACGCATTCTGTCGGCAATCCCCCACGGTTTCCGCACTATTTGACAGGGCATCCCCATATCCCCCCATTTTACGGGGTTTCGGGGATGCCCTGTAGATTATTTTCGACTTTTGTGATATACTGGGATTACCCGGGTATTTCCGCCCGACAGAACAAAAAAGGAACGATACTCATGACATCCCAGAAACATACCCCTCCCTCCGGCAGCCGCCTTTCCCGGGCGGTCAGATACACCGCCGGTATCCTGGTGCTGCTCCTGCTGGCCTGCGCCCTTGTGCCGCCCCTGCTTCATAAAACGGTGACGGAGCCTGGGGCTATCATCGGCAGCACAGGAGAACGGGTGGCCGCAGTGGACAGGAACCAGGACGCCATGCTCTGGCGGCTCCGGCTGATCCGGTCTGCTCAGGAAAGTCTGATCCTGTCCACCTTTGACCTTCGCCCGGACGAAACCGGGCTGGACATTCTGGCCGCCCTCCAGGAGGCGGCGGACCGGGGTGTCCGGATCCAGATTCTGGCGGACGGAATCTGCGGTGCCATGTATCTGCAAAGCAGCGCTCATTTCCGGGCTCTGGCCGCCATGCCCAATGTGGAGGCCCGGTTCTACAACCCCGTAAACCTGCGGAAGCCCTGGGCGCTGAACTACCGGATGCACGACAAATACCTGATCGCCGATGATCACGCCTATCTGCTGGGCGGCCGGAATACCTATGACCTATTCCTCCGGGAGGACATGGACCACTATAACATTGACCGGGATGTGCTGGTGTATGTTCCGGAGGGAGGCGGCTCCCTGGGGGAGCTGACGGATTACTTTGACAGCGTCTGGTTCCTGCGGAGTAACCAAATTCTGTCCCCTTCCCAATCCGGACGAACGGAGAAAGCACGGGAGGAACTCCGTCAGCGTGCCGGGGAACTGGAGCATAAGTATCCCCAAGCTGCCTTCCCCATCGACTACGGGGCGGAAACGGTCCCCGCCAACGCTGTCTCCCTGCTGGCCAATCCTCCGCATCCCGGGAACAAGGAGCCCCTCGTGTGGGATGCCCTCTGCACGCTGATGAAGCAGGGGGAACAGGTCCGGATTCAGACCCCCTATATCATCTGCGGCAGGGCCATGTACCGGGATTTGGAGGAGGTTTGCTCCCAGGTTCAATCCCTGCGTATTATGACCAACGCCCCGGAGGGGGGCGCGAATCCCTTCGGCTGCGCGGATTTTTTGAACCAGAAGGGAAAGCTTCTGCGCCTGGGGACCGAAACAATGGAGTGGCTGGGGGGCCAGTCCCTGCACACCAAAACCGTGCTCATTGACGATACCCTTTCCGTCATCGGTTCGTTCAACATGGATATGCGCAGTACCTACCTGGACACCGAGCTGATGGTGGTCATCGACTGCCCCCAACTGAACAAGCAGCTGCGGGAAAGCTTTGATGCCATGGCTGAAAGCAGCCGGATTTCCACCTTAGAGGGAGAACATCTTGGCCGGCAGTGCCCCGAACTTGAAATGCCCATAGGCAAGCAGCTTCTGTACAGCATTCTCCGCGTTCTCCTGTGGCCGGCACGGCACCTTCTGTAGCAAAAAACTTCCCGGGATCAATTCCCGGGAAGTTTTATATTGATGCATATCCGGCTAAGGCAGCATAACGATAAATTGGTGTTTGAAAGGGTGTGTTGTAAATTACCTGTCATTGCGAACCAGTGCGCACACTGGTGTGGCAATCCCCCTGTTGAAAGGAACCAGGTAACGATTACCACCAAAAATCACAACGGCCCCACTCTTCCAGGCACTTTTCGGTACATTTTCCCTCTAACCGGGGGATTGCCACGCCAGTGTGCGCACTGGCTCGCAATGACAGCGTTTATTCGACAAACAACAATTTATCTTCCTGCGCAGTTATCTCATAAAAGTTACACCGCTCTGGTCCACTCGGTAACCAGCAGGCCCGGCAGGAGCCAAACCAGCTGATACAGCAGTACATTGGTGGGGGTAAGCAGCTCGGCGGAACCCAGGTACGCCAGTGCCAGCATAATAACCATTCCCAGCAGGCCGCCCAGCACGTGAATCACGGTGCCCAGCACGGTGCTGACCCGGAGGGCCCGGGCGCCGCTGATGGCGTAGGCGAAGGAGGTCAGATCCTCCCGGGTGGTGAGGGCCGAGGCGAAAGCATCCTCATCGCTCTGGCGGCCGGACAGCTCCGAGCGCTCCTCCTGGGAAGGGAATCCCATGCGGCGGGTATTGATGCCGAACTTTTCCCGGAGCATTTCTTCGGTGATCATAAAGTCGCTGCCCACCAAAATGGGGGTCAGCTTCCGGCTGGAGCAGAGGCTCACCAGTCCCGCCGAAGACGAGCGCATCTTGGCATAGGAGATGGCGACCACGGCGCACAGATCGCCGTCGATGGCGGCATAAACCGCCTGGTTCACCATGGATCCCTCCGGAACCTCCACGCCCATATCCCGCAGGAAGCTGTAGGTGCCCATCAGCACACTCTCCCCACAGACCTCGCCGCCGATACCACCCTCGCCGTAATTGCGGAAATTGGACACCGGCAGCTCTCGGCCGCCCCGGCTGGTAAGCAGCTGCCGGAACACATGCTCCAGGCCGCCTCCGGCCCGGCAGATCAGGGAGGCGGTGTAGGACACCACCTCATCCGGGTCGCGGTCGCCGTAGAACTTCACACCGTTGAGCTTACTGGAGCCCTGGGGGAACAAATCCTCGTCCCTCAGAGGAAACACTGCCTTCCCACTCAGGCTCTTGACTCCCTTCCAGCCGCAAAGCACCGTTCCAACCATGTGCAGCCGCTTCTCCAGAATGGCCGCAGGCCTGGTCAGGGCGATAAAGTAGCCGGCCGGAACCGCCACCAGCAGACTGGTGGAAAAAATCTGCACGGCCAGCGCCGTTCCGTGGCGGAGCCCCGCGAAAACCGCGATTCCGGCGCACAGCACCAGGCTCACAAAGGCGTAAACGCACTGGAACTTCTCCGGACCGGAGGGTTTGTCGTAGTTATCCAGGAAGTCCTCCACCCGTCCATAGCCCCGAAGAATGCCGGACTTTCCCTGGTAGTAATTCGGAACCTTCACCATGGAATGAAGCCGGATGGCCTTGCGCAGGGTATCCATCTGCGCCATTTCCGTAGAGCGCCGGTGGTAGCGGGCCAGCATGGCCATGGCCATTTCCAGGCTGAACGCGCCGCAGCAGGGCACCCGCAGATCCCTCAGCCCGAACACCGCGTCCACGCAGCAGCTGGCAAAGGTGATGGTCAGCAGGGTATTGACGGTAAAACGTCCCTTGAGCAGATCGCCCAGACCGTCCAGCATCTGGTGACTGCCCAGCAGCGCGGAAACCAGCATGGCCAGCACCTGGCTGAAGATCACCAACCGCAGCCGGTTCTGGGGAACCAGGTCCATGGCAAAGAGGGTCGTGGTTCCGGCGCACAGCAAAACAATGACCAGATTCAGGAAAACAGAGGCCTGCAGCTTTCCCAGCCCCAGCTCGGACAGCTCATAATACCGCTTCTCCGGTCCGGCAATCAGCTTCTTCTTCAGCTCCCGCAGCTTTGCCTTGGGATCCAACTCCAGAATCACGCTCTTGGGCTGAGGCGGTTCCTCTTGGTGGCCGGGGGTCACATCGGAGAGCTTGTCCAGCCGAACGGTGTCGTGATCTGCGGAGGCAGACTCCTCCTGGGAGGGCTCCTCCTGGGGAAGCTCCTCCAGAATTCTGGAGAACTCCTCATCAGAAAGGGGCTGCTCCGGTGCTTGCTCTTCCTGCTTCGCTTCCTCCGGAGCCGGTTCTTCCGGCTCCGCCTGGATCTGCTCAGGCTGCTCGGGAGAAGCTTCCGCCTCCTCGGGAGCCTCAGGGGAATCCTGGTGGAATTCCTTCAGGATATCGTCCAGGTCAAATTCCTGGAGTTCCTCTTGATCGTTCATGGTGAAACCTCCTTACAGGCGCTGGCGTACCGCCTCATACAGCAGAATGGACGCGGCGGCAGACGCGTTCAGGGAGCTGATGCGGCCCCGCATGGGGATGTGCACGCATACATCGCAGTTCTTGCGGACAAGCTGGCTCATGCCGTCGCCCTCATTTCCGATGACGATGGCAGCAGGGCCGGTCAGATCCGCCTGGTACATGGGGACGGAGCCCTCGGCGGCGGTGCCGTAAATCCAGACGCCCTTCTCCTTCAGCTCAGAGATGGCTGCGTTAATGTTGGTGACCCGGGCCACCTTCATATATTCCACAGCCCCGGCGGAAGCCTTGGCCACGGTGGCGGTGAGGCCCACGCTGCGGCGCTTGGGAATAATTACCCCGTGGGCACCGGCGCATTCGGCGCTGCGCAGGATAGCTCCCAGGTTGTGGGGGTCGGACAGCTCGTCACAGATCACCAGCAGAGGCGCTTCCCCCCGGGAGGCAGCCTCTTCCAGGAGATCGTCAATGGTGTAGTAGGTATGGGCGGCGGCCAGGGCGATAATTCCCTGGTGGGAATGGGTGGTGGACATAGCATCCAGCTTCCGGCGGTCCACCGGCACCACCACGGCACCGGCTTCCTTGGCCTGAGCGGCAAGACGCTGCAGGCCCCGATCCGTATCCCCCGCGGCCACAAATACTTTATCGATGGCACGTCCGCTCTTCAGGGCTTCCTGAATGGCGTTGCGTCCCTCCAGCTGGCCCTCGGCTTCTTCCGGGACCCGTTCCGGTTCATGGCTGCGCCCGGGGCGGCCGGGGCGGCGGTTTTCGTTCATATTGTTCCTCCATTTTACCGGCAGCATGTATAAGCATACCAAGATACCATATCATTATAGCAGAAAACCCCAAAAAGCACAACCCCTGTTTTTTCGCTCAGAAATGCCCTGCATAAAAAGAGCATGCCGCAAAAAACTCGCGGCATGCTCAAAAAACAGAGGCTATCGAAGGCAGGAAAATTGTTGTTTGAAAGGGCGCGTTGCAAATTACCTGTCATTGCGAACCAGTCCG
>JBJEYY010000270.1:0-5038 GCA_051887095.1 Faecousia sp.
GTCCCAGGTGCCGGTGACCTTCTGGGCAGCGGAGGGACGGATGTACTTGGTGCCCACGATGGAGTCGCCGTTGGGCTTGAAGATCAGGTCCTCCTTGGTAATCTCGCCCCGCATCACCCGGGCAGCGTCCATAACCGCGTCCACCAGGGGCTTGTAGCCGGTGCAGCGGCACAGGTTCCGGTTCTTCTGGAACCAGTCGCGAACCTCCTCACGGGTGGGGGAGGGATTGTTGTCCAGCAGGACCTTAGAAGTCATGATGAAGCCGGGAGAGCAGAAGCCGCACTGGGCGCAGCCATGGGCCATCCAGGCCACCTGCAGCGGATGCAGATCGGACAGGGTGCCGATGCCCTCGATGGTGGTAATCTCGGCGCCGTCCTTGATCTTGCCCAGCTTGGTCAGACAGGAGCGGGTAACCTTGCCGTCCACAATGACGTTACAGGCGCCGCAGTGGCCCTCGCCGCAGCCGATCTTACAGCCGGTGAGCAGCAGGCGCTCCCGCAGGAAGGTGGCCAGGGTTTCCTTCTCGTCTACCAGAATGTTCCGGGTGACACCGTTGATGACAAACGTTTTTCGAATCATAATGCAGTTTCCTCCTTATGGTTTCTTACGTTTTTCTGTGGGAACCGCAGGGGTCTTCATCGGGGCCCTTCCCGGTGAGATCCTGCATGCGCTGCATGCCCCGGGCGGAATAAAACACCAGCTGAGAAATGCTGCCATCCAGATTCTCTCCCCGGAGCACAAGGCCGTTGGCATTTTCGTAATAATCAATGGGCAGTGTCCGCCGGTAAAGCTTGCCGGTTGCCGCATCCACTACCTCAACGGTTACTTCCCTCGCGGAAATCTCGAAGATTTCACCTTCCATGCCAACACCTTCCACACTCTGAGCCTATGGGGGTTCCCCTCCACAAACCTATTGTACCTTACCGGGATGGGCTTTTACAACTTACATCCCAAAACAAGTCGCAGAAAAAAGGAAACAGCGATTGTACAAAGTATACAGTCGCTGTCATAGAAAATTTACATATTTGAGCAATTTGGAGTATCTTTAGACGATCGACTTTCATAAGCTGATCGTGAAATTGTTGTTTGTCAAATAAACGCTGTCATTGCGAGCCAGTGCGCTTAAGTGGCGTGGCAATCCCCCGGATATTCCGGAATGTGGGAAAAACGGGCAAACGCCCTAATGAACCGTCCTGAATTGTTGGGGGATTGCCACACCAGCGTGCGCGCTGGTTCGCAATGACAACTTCTTTTTTCGTGCGCTAAACAGCAAATTGTCAATGTGCTTATGAAATCCCGAAAGTATCTTTATCCTTTGCAAAGGACCAGCGTCCCGGCCTGGTCCGGCAGGGGAACCGACGCAATGGGCTGTCCCAGCTCAGAGCGGTAACGCCGCAGGGCCCGGGCCGGACCGGGCAGTCCGGGATTTCCCCAGTCGTGGAGCAGCAGATACCCGCCGGGGGACAGCCGGGGCCAGAAATAGCGAAGCCCCTCCAGCGTAGCCGCTTCAAAATCCACATCCAAGGAAACCAGGCAGAATGCTTCCTCCAGTCCTCCCAGAGACTCCGGGAAAAACCCGATTTTCAGCACGGCCTGCTCCGGGAAGGGCAGCGCGGAAAGGACCAGAGAAGCAGAGGTGTTTTCATGGGCAGCCTGGAACGCCCGGTCCGCCCCTTCTTCCGGGGCAAAGCCCTGAAAGCTGTCGAACAGGTATAGCTTCCTGTCAGGCAGCAGCCGGTTGATGCACCGGGCAAAGCCCCCGCGGTAGACACCCAGCTCCGCCGCCGCGCCGGGCACCCCATCCAACCGGCGGCACAGCAGCTCCAGGGCCGCCAGGCGGACATAATCGTTTTCCTGCTCCTGAGGCAGCAGACGGCTTTCCCGGAGCTGTCCCGGTGTGGGAATCACCTGGTTCCGGGGCAGCAGCTTTGCCGCCAGTTCCTCCCCCAGCACTCCGGCCGCGGTTTCCCGGGACAGGGAATTCCGGTCGGAGAGCGAAACGCTGTTTTTCAGAAACAGGCACCGCTCCTCCGGGATCCCCAGCCGGACGCAGCTGCGGGCCACCTCATCGGCATGACGGGTGGTAACGATCAGAAGTTCGCAGTCGGAAACCGGAATGGCCTCCGGCAGCAGCACCGGCCTGCCCAGGAATTCCGCTTTTCCCGGGAAGCTGTCGGCAAAGGCCGCGATGGTCTCCGGGTCAAGCCCCTGGGCAATCAGCTCTGACGCACCGCAGCCCGTTCCCCATACGTAGATTCCCATAATGACACCCCCCGCTTGTTTGTGACCAATTATATCAAAATTGCACAAAAAAGCAACCATATTTCAGATTGATATTTACATTTTCATCTCCATGCGGTATAGTACAGGTAATGAAGTTGCATGCAAATGCAATTTGCTTTTATTTACTACATGAGGAGGTGCCGCCATGCGGACCGCTGCACTGATCGTTGCCGCCGGAATGTCCTCCCGGATGGGGGATTTCAAGCCAATGCTGAGCATCGGCTCCATCACCATTGCCCAGCGGGTGGTGGCAACCTTCCATCAGGCGGGCATCCGGAAAATCGTGATGGTCACCGGTTTCCAGGCGGTGACACTGGAGCGGCACCTGTCCGGCAGCAGCGTGATTTTCCTGCGGAACGAAGCCTACGAAACAACCCAGATGTTTGACTCGGTGAAGATCGGGCTGGCGTATCTTCGGGGGAAGTGCGACCGGGTGATGTTTACGCCGGTGGATATCCCGCTGTTTACCGCCGGTACGGTCCACGCGCTGCTGGACTCCGGCGCGCCGCTGGCCTGCCCGGTGTGTCAGGGGCAGACCGGGCACCCGATTCTCATCGGAGCGGAGCTGTTTGACAGGATTCTGACAGACAGCGGCGAACAGGGGCTGAAGGGTGCGGTGGAGCGCTGCGGCGCGGTCATGCGCAGCGTTCCGGTGGACGACCCCGGCACCCTCCATGACGCAGACACCCCCGCCGATTTTTCCGCCCTGGTGCATTATCACAATTCCCAGCTGGTGCGGCCGGTGGTCAGCGTTTCCCTGAACAAGGAAAAGCCCTTCCTGGACAGCAAAATCGCCATGCTGCTGGCGCTGGTGGACGAAACGAAGTCCGTCCGCGCGGCGGGACAGCGGATGCAGCTGAGCTACTCCAGCTGCTGGAATATGATCCGTACCTTGGAAAGCCAGCTGGGCTGCACCCTGATCGAGCGCAGCCAGGGCGGCGCCGGCGGCAGCCAGAGCCACCTGACGGAACGGGCGCGTACCCTGCTGCGCCGCTATGGCGAATACGAACGGCGTATCCGGGAAGAGGCTGAAACACTGTACGAGCAATACTTCGGAGGACTGTTTGAATGAAGCGGGTCTACCTGATCCGGCACGGCCTGCCGGATTTCCCGGGGGGGCAGCGGATGTGTCTGGGCACAACGGATCTTCCGCTGGCACCGGAGGGCTTGGCGCAGGCGAAGGCAATGGCAGCCGCCCTGCCCCCCGTAACCGCGGTGTTCTCCAGTCCCCTCACTCGGGCAGTGCAGACGGCACAGGCAATCCTTCCGGAAATCACGGTTCTGGAGGGACTGCGGGAGCTGGATTACGGGCAGTGGGACGGGCTGACCTTTTCGCAGATCCGGCAGCGCTATCCGGAATTGTATGCCGCCCGGGCCTCGAATCTGAGCCTGCAGCCCCCCGGCGCGGAGATGAAGGAAGCGGGTCTTGCCCGGTTTTCCGCCGCCATGGACGAAGCGGCGATGCGCAGTCCGGGAGACTTTGCGGTGGTTGCCCACGGCGGAATTATCGCCCTGTTTTTACAGCACATCACCGGCACCTGGTACAAGCCCCGGTATTGTGAAAGCATTCCCCTATCTTGGGATCAGAAGTGGATATAGGTGATCGGTTATACGTGGCAGAACGAGAAATTGGTGTTTACACAATACGTTTCAAATTTTCTGTCATTGCGAACCAGGCCGCAGCCTGGTTCGGCAATCCCCCGGTTGAACGGGACCAGAAAACGATTACCACCAAAAATCGCGACGACTTCCACTCTTCCGGGTACTTTTCGGTACATTTCCCCTCTAACCAGGGGATTGCCACGCCAGTTTGCGAACTGGCTCGCAATGACATTGTTTTTGAGTGCGCAGCTGCAAACAACAATTTGTCAGTCTGCCTCATGAATCCCATCGCCTGAGGCGGATTTATCAACAGGAGGACACACCATGAGACAAATGCTGCAAACACTGAAAGAGCGCCTGCTGGCGGGAGAGGATCTGGTAATGGTTACGGTCATTGCCTCCTCGGGAGCGACCCCCCGGGGGGCCGGTGCCCGGATGCTGGTGGGCAAGGACGGAAGAATCTGCGGCACCATCGGCGGAGGCGCGGTGGAATATCGCTCCGAGCAGATTGCCAAAACCGTTCTGCTGGAAAAAAGCTCCCGGGGCCACGATTTTACCCTGACCCGGGACGATGTGGAGAATCTGGGCATGATCTGCGGCGGGGCGTGCAATGTGTTTTTCCACTATCTGCCCGCCGGGGACGGGGAAGTTCTGGCCCTGGCGGAGGGCGCGGAGGCACGGTTTGCCGCGGGAGTGGATGCCTGGCTGGTTTCCGACATCGCCGACGGCGGCAGACTGTATCTGACGGACAAGCAGGACACCGCGCTGGCGCCCTGGCTGACCCGGCAGCCCCATCGGGTCCAGGCGGACGGCCGGGATCTGTACATCGAGCAGATCGTCACCGGCGGCAGGGTCTATGTATTCGGCGGCGGCCATGTGGCCCAGGAGCTGGTGCCGGTGCTGGCCCATGTGGGCTTTCGCTGCGTGGTCATGGACGACCGTCCGGAATTTGCGGATTCTGCGCTGTTCCCGGCGGCGGAGCAGGTGATTCTGGGGGATTTCCACAGAATTTCCGATTCTCTCACCATCGGCAGTGAGGATTATGTCTGCGTCATGACCCGGGGCCACGCGGGAGATACCATTGTGCAGGCCCAGGTGCTGAAATGCCGCCCCTGCTACTGCGGCGTCATCGGCAGCCGCCACAAGGCCGCCG
>JBJEYY010000271.1:0-4984 GCA_051887095.1 Faecousia sp.
TGTTGGGGGATTGCCACACCAGTCTGCGGACTGGTTCGCAATGACAGTTCTTTTTTAGTGCTGTAAACAACAATTTACCATTCCTTCTCCTACTCCCGATGCGTATGATATTTTTCCCGATGCGTATGATATTTTTACCCTTGACACCGCCTCTCTTTTATGCTACAATCTCCGGGATAAGAACAGCGGCTTACCCCGCGCCGTCTTGCCGCGTCCCGGCAGGACATTTTTTTAGGCACAGAAAGGAGATTGCCATGACTGCACCGACCAAGGCAAGAGTTTTTTCCGCTTCCCTGGGGTCAGTGTTCCTTGGTGGTATTGCCGATTCCCGTTTGGATTCTCCTGAATATGTTGTTTTTCCCGGCTTTTGTGATGTGCATGTGCATTTCAGAGAGCCGGGATTTTCTTATAAGGAGACCATCGCCACGGGAAGCCGGGCCGCCGCCCGGGGGGGCTACACTGCCGTTTGCACCATGCCCAACCTGAATCCGGTTCCTGACTCTGTGGAACACTTACAGCAGCAGCTTTCCATCATCGAGGACACCGCCTGCATCCACGTCTACCCCTACGGAGCCATTACCCTGGGTGAGAAAGGTGAGACAATCGCCGACCTGGAGGGCATGGCCCCCAAGGCAATCGCCTTCTCCGACGACGGCCGGGGCGTCCAGAACGATGACCTGATGCGTCAGGCCATGCTCCGGGCCAAGACCCTGGGCAAAATCATCACCGCCCACTGTGAGGACAATTCCCTTCTCCGGGGGGGCTTCATCCACAGCGGCATCTATGCCGCCACCCACGGCCACCGGGGCATCTGCTCCGAGAGCGAGTGGGGCAAGATCGCCCGGGATCTGAAGCTGGTGAAGCAAACCCACTGCGCCTACCACGTCTGCCACATCTCCACCAAGGAGAGCGTGGCCCTGATCCGTCAGGCCAAGGCAGAAGGGCTGGATGTAACCTGCGAAACCGGCCCCCACTACCTCACAATGGACGACAGTTTCCTGCAGGAGGACGGCAGGTTTAAAATGAACCCACCCCTGCGGGACCGGTCCGACCGGGAGGCCCTGGTGGAAGGCATCCTGGACGGCACCATCGACATGATTGCCACGGACCACGCCCCCCACTCCGCCGAGGAGAAAAGCCGGGGGCTGGAAAAAAGCGCCTTCGGCGTGGTGGGCATCGAAACCGCGTTCCCCATTCTCTATACCTGTCTGGTGAAGCCGGGCATCCTCTCCATGGAAAGATTAGTGGAGCTGCTCTGCGTGAATCCCCGCCGCCGGTTTGGCATCCCCCTGGGGGAAGACTACACTGTTTGGGACCTGAACCAGGAATACACCATCGACCCCAAGGATTTCCTCTCGCAGGGAAAAGCCACCCCTTTCCAGGGCTGGAAGGTATTCGGCAAATGCGTCGCCACCGTCTGCGGCGGCAAGCTTGTCTACGAGGCATGACACCACCAAACGATAAATTGTTGTTTACACGTGCGCACCCGGAAAAAGCTGTCATTGCGAGCCAGTGCGCACACTGGCGTGGCAATCCCCCGGTTAGAGAGAAAATGTACCGAAAAGTGCCCGGAAGAGTGGAAGTCTCCGCGATTATTGGTGGTAATCGTTTCCTGGTTCCGTTCAACCGGGGGATTGCCACACCAGTCTGCGGACTGGTTCGCAATGACAGGAAATTTGAAACGTGTAGTGTAAACAACAATTTACCGCACAACCTGCTTTCCCATTCTCACCTGATATAGATATTTCAAGGAGGATTTTTTCATATGGCAAAGAGAACGGACATCAACAAAATTCTCATCATTGGCTCCGGCCCCATCGTCATCGGCCAGGCGGCGGAGTTTGACTACGCCGGCACCCAGGCGTGTCTGGCGCTGAAGGAGGAGGGCTACGAGGTAGTGCTCTGCAACTCGAACCCCGCCACCATCATGACCGACACCACCATCGCCGACAAGGTCTACATGGAGCCCCTGACCCTGGAATATATTGCCAAGATCATCCGCTACGAGCGTCCCGACGCCATCGTTCCCGGCATCGGCGGCCAGACGGGCTTGAACCTTGCCATGCAGCTGGAGAAGAAGGGAATCCTGAAGGAGTGCCGGGTGAAGCTGCTGGGCACCCCCAGCTCCTCCATCGAGCGGGCGGAGGACCGGGAGCTGTTCAAGGAAATGTGCCAGTCCATCGGCGAACCCGTAATCCCCAGCGAGATCACCTACTCCCTGGACGAAGCCAAGGAAGCGGCAAAGCGCATCGGCTACCCGGTGGTGCTGCGGCCTGCCTTCACCCTGGGCGGCACCGGCGGCGGCTTCGCCTACAGCGAGGAGGAGCTGGTGGAGATCGGCCTGAACGCCTTCAAGCTCTCCCCCGTCCACCAGGTGCTGATTGAGAAGTCCGTCAAGGGCTATAAGGAAATCGAGTTCGAGGTCATGCGGGACTCCAATGACCACGCCATCACCATCTGCGGCATGGAGAACATCGACCCCGTGGGTGTTCACACCGGCGACAGCCTGGTGGTGGCCCCCATCATGACCCTGAACGACCACGATCTCAAAATGCTTAACGACTCCGCCATCAAGATCATCCGGGAGCTGAAAATCGAGGGCGGCTGTAACGTCCAGTTCGCCCTGAATCCCAACTCCTCCGAATATTACCTCATCGAGGTCAATCCCCGGGTATCCCGCTCCTCCGCCCTGGCCTCCAAGGCCTCCGGTTATCCCATCGCCCGGGTCACCGCCAAGATCGCCGTGGGCATGGCTCTGGAGGAGATCAAAATTGCCAACACCAACGCCGCCTTTGAGCCCAGCCTGGACTACGTTGTGGCGAAGCTCCCCCGGTTCCCCTTCGACAAGTTCGCCTCCGCCGCCAACACCCTGGGCACCCAGATGAAGGCCACCGGCGAGGTCATGGGCATCGGCTCCACCCTGGAGGAGTGCCTGCTGAAATCCGTACGCTCTCTGGAAATCGGCGCCTGCCACTTCCACCTGCCCAAGTTTGACCGGATGGGCACGGAGGAAATCCTCAGCTACCTGGAGCAGTTCCGGGACGACACCATCTTCGCCGTGGCGGAGCTGCTGCGCCGGGACGTGAGCGTAGAGAAGCTCCATGAGGTGACCCAGATTACCTCCTATTTCCTGGAGGCTGTTCAGAGGATCGTAGCCATGGAGCGGAAGCTCTCCGCTAACCCCGGCTCCCTGGAGGTTCTGAAAGAGGCCAAGGTCATGGGCTTCGGGGATAAGTTCATCGCCAAGCTCTGGGGTGTCCGGGAGATCGACGTTTACAACCAGCGCAAGGCCAACAACCTCTACCCCGTGTTCCGCATGGTGGATACCTGCCACACCAACGCCTATATCCCCTACTTCTACTCCTCCTATACGGGTGAAAACGCCTCCCGCCTGACGGACAAGAAGAAGATCGTGGTCCTGGGTGCAGGCCCCATCCGCATTGGCCAGGGCGTGGAGTTCGACTATTCCACCGTCCACGCAGTGACCACCATCCGCAATTCCGGCTACGAGGCCATCATCATCAACAATAACCCCGAAACCGTGTCCACGGACTACACCACCGCCGATAAGCTGTACTTTGAGCCGCTGACTCCTGAGGATGTGATGAACATCATCGCCTTCGAAAAGGCCGAGGGCGTCATCGCCTCCCTGGGCGGCCAGACCGCCATCAACCTGGCCCAGCCCCTGATGGAGCGGGGCGTGAAGATCATCGGTACGGACTGCGCCGCCATCGACAAAGCCGAGAACCGGGACTCCTTCGAGAAGCTCCTGTCCGAGCTGAATATCCCCCAGCCCCAGGGCAAGGCCGTCACCAAAATCGAGGACGGCATCGCGGCCGCCGCGGCCATCGGCTACCCGGTACTGGTGCGCCCCAGCTTCGTGCTGGGCGGCCGGGCCATGCAGATTGTAGCCAACGAGACGCAGCTGCGCCACTACCTGAAAACCGCCGTAGAAATCGACGAGGATAAGCCCGTTCTGGTGGACAAGTATATTCAGGGCCGGGAGGTGGAAATCGACGCCATCTGCGACGGCCGGGACGTGTTCGTCCCCGGCATCATGGAACTGGTGGAGCGCACCGGCGTTCACTCCGGTGACTCCATCTCCGTGTATCCCACCTTCTCCATCTCCAACAAGGTAAAGGGCATCATCCTCCAGTACGCCAAGAAGCTGGGTCTGGGCATCGGCATTGTGGGATTGTTCAACATCCAGTTCATCGTGGATGCCAATGACAATGTGTTTATCATCGAGGTCAACCCCCGCTCCTCCCGGACCGTTCCCTTCCTGAGCAAAGCCACCGGCTACTCTCTGGCGGACATCGCCACCGAGGTCATTCTGGGCAAATCTCTCAAGGAGCAGGGCATTTTCGACATCTACCCCGAGGAGCAGAAGCGCTGCTATGTAAAGGCCCCTGTGTTTTCCTTCAACAAGATTCGGGGCCTGGACGCCTACCTGTCCCCGGAGATGAAGTCCACCGGCGAGGCCATCGGCTACGACCGCACCATGACCCGTGCCCTTTATAAGGCTCTCCAGGCCTCCGGAATGAAGCTGCAGAACTACGGCACGGTGTTCGCCACCATCGCGGACAAGGATAAGGAAGAGGCCCTGCCCCTGATCCGCCGGTTCTACAACCTGGGCTTCAACATCGAAGCAACCCTGGGCACCGCCATGTTCCTGAAAGCCAACGGCATCCGCACCCATGTGCTGCAGAAGATCGGCGAGGGCAGCGATGAGATCCCCAACGCCCTGCGCCAGGGCCACATTGCCTACGTCATCAACACCCGGGACCCCGGCGCCAACGAGCGGGACGGCCTGCAAATCCGCCAAATCGCCACGGAGCACAACGTCACCATGTTCACCGCCCTGGACACCGTGAAGGTGCTTCTGGACGTTCTGGAGGAAACCACCCTTACCATCTCCACCATCGACGCGTAAATTGTTGTTTACACTATACGTTTCAATTTTCCTGTCATTGCGAACCAGTCC